>JBDNAQ010000230.1:0-3163 GCA_039768345.1 Flavobacteriaceae bacterium | reverse complement strand
GAAACACCAGATGGCGGTTTATTTGTGTTTGCGGCTGGGGATATCGGTGTTGAATACGATTTCGATATTCCATTGCTGTTATCACTCGATTTCAGACCCGAGATTGGCATTCTGGGCTACGATGATTTCTCAGATAATTTTGATTTTGACATCGCCCTAGGGATCCGATATCAGTTCTGATTCTTTCCAGATTCTTCACGACATAAGCTTATGTTAAGGGTTTTTTATTTTCCCTAAGATATAGGTACATTTGCGCATTCTAAAAAAAACAAATAATGATCAGATCATTAATAATTATCGCCGCTTTAATATTCCTAAGTAGCTGTGAATCGGCCCGTGAGGAGTTTTTGATTAACGGTAAACTGGAAGGCGCGGTTCCGGATGGCGCTGCTGTATATCTCCGAAAGGTAGATGAAAACAACCGACCAGTAGATGTTGATACCACATCGATTCAGGCAGGAAGTTTTTCTTTTACAGGCGTTCAGAAGACCCCTGAAGTATATTATATATTTATCGACAATTCCAGAGGAAGCATTCCAGTAATTGTAGAAAATACGACTATTGATATTCAGGCTCAGAAAGATAGTCTGTTCTATGCTAAAGTAAAAGGTACAAGGCAGAATGAATTATTCGGTGAGTTCTTTGATGCTGCCAAACAAATGGCATTAAGGGCACAATCGATGAATCAGGATATGAGAGACGCTGTGACCAATAAAGATACCTCTGTGATGAATTCTCTCAGAGAGGAATATTTTGAGCTACAACAGGAGGCACAAGATCAGGAAATTGAATTTGTGAAAGCCAATAACGACGCACTTGTTTCTGTACTGATCGTGTCTAAGCTCATGGCTACAAAGGCACTGCCTGATGAAGAGATAAAAGAACTTTTTGATGCTCTTGCACCTGAAGTACAGCAGTCTAATGTGGGAATTAGCATCAAAACTCAGCTCGATAAAAATAAGCGTAGCGCTATTGGATCTAAAGCGCCGAATTTTTCTGCTCCTACACCAGACGGGGAAAAACTGGCCCTCACCGATGTGCTGGGGAGTGTCACTATTCTCGATTTTTGGGCGGCATGGTGTAAGCCCTGCAGGGCCGAGAACCCTAACGTTGTAAAGTTATATGATAAATATAAAGATAAAGGGCTCAGTATTCTTGGCGTATCGTTAGACCGTCGTGCTGAGGATTGGAAAAAAGCCATAGAGGATGATGGACTCGAATGGCATCATGTTTCCAATGTGCGCTATTTCGATGAAATCGCTGAACTCTATAATGTTTCGGCTATTCCTGCGACTTTTATCCTCGATGGAAATGGTGTCATTGTTGCCAAAAACCTTAGAGGTACGGAACTGGAAAGCAAGATAGCAGAGCTACTGGATTAAAATTGGGCTGTTTTTCCGTGGTCCTTTTTAGTTAGAACTTGTCCCTAATGTCTTCGAAGTTACCAGTGATGGTGACATCACCATTAATCTCGACGCTTCCGAAGATATTTACCACATTATTGTCGCCAATAAACTCGAGTGTCGCGCCATCGTTAAGGACAAGGTCACCGAATAAGGTTAAATTACCTTCTATCCTGAGGCTGCTGTTCTCATCCACGACAATATCTCTTCTTTTATTATTGCGACCGGTAACGAGGGTGCCATTCATTTCGAACAAGCCATTTTCTTCAATGTTGACATTATTCTTGACCGTCCAGGTTCCACAAAGGATAAGGCTACCTCCGATAGTTATATTATCGAAGCGTTTACTTCCCCTGTATCCTGCACTTTGTCCGGCAGGGACCTGGAGATCTTTACTTCCACTATAGGCGGGTAAGGCAGCACAACGGCTTTCAAGGCTCTCGGAAGGCCTGTTCAGTTTTATGATCTGAAGTCCTTCTCTACCTGATGCAGCAAAAATATAATCGTCTTTCGAAGCAACATAGTTGATCGATCCTTCCAATTCTATAATACCAAACGGATCGGTCTCAGTGCCCGTGTCCTCAGATAAACAGAGTCCGGCGCCTCCATTGGCCATTAGAAAAACATTATCATTGATTGCTACCGCATTGGTCACAATATCTCCCTGGTCTACGCCTTCGGGATCCAGCAAGATTGGGATATACTCCACCAGGGTCCCGCTTGAATAGCTATATATTCCGGCTCCTTTACCGGCTTCCGCTACTGTGATCTTATCACCTTCAAAATCGATGGATTTCTTGCTGAAATCACCAAAATCGGAACTGATAGGAATTTCTTTGATAATCTGTAATCCCTGGTCGAGGACCTTCACACCAGCACCGGCATCCAAAACCGCGATTCTATCTCCGTCTATTGCAAGAGATCTCAAATCGGAAAAGGGAACTTCATCCTGTATTTGAAGATCAGCCTGACTATAAGAGGTTAGTGCACCGTCTTTTCCGCTGGTTACCCACACCAGACCGTCTTTAAAACTGAGGTCGTTGGCATTAAATCCTTGCTGGAAACCATATACGATACCAGCGCCCAGGTCGAACCTGGCTCCCGATAATTGTAGTTTTGCTACAAATGAATTCGAAGTAGCCGTTACAGAGGTCTCGGCATTCACTCCTCCGGCAATGTAAACAAAGCCACCATTATGTTTTACGGCATTTATATCGGCATTCAGATAGAATACCCTTGAGGTGACACTGGGATTATTAGGATCACTTACATTAATTATTTCAATCGCGCCAAAATAGTCTTCGCCTACAGAATTGTAAGATACATAAGCATAATTCCCCTGGATATCAACATGGGAAGCAGTTAATTCGCCACGACCCGAATATACAGGAGGCTTCACCTGAGCTACCAGAGTTAAAGGATAATCTCCGGCCGAATCTGCGGCATTACGCGCCGAACGACCATCGAGTGTGCTCTCTTCCATAATATCGAGAACACCCGATTTATCATAAGACACACTGCCTTGTAATCTGGTTTCATTGGTTTCTAAAACGACCTCATCCTGGAGATCATCGGAATATACAGTGGTTTCGTCCTTACAGGAAGATACAATTAGTAAAGACAGAAAGAAGAGGGGGAAAACTTTCTTAAGCATTGTATGTAGGTTATTAGTTATAGGTAATATTGGGAACGGCAAATGTAGTTATTTGGTATGTTCAGAGGATGATATTTTCGACGAAATGCACGAAAATCACATGATT
>JBDNAQ010000229.1:0-5415 GCA_039768345.1 Flavobacteriaceae bacterium | reverse complement strand
AGAGATAAGATTATGGAAATCCTTCAGGATTACGGATTTCGGACCAAACGTGTGGGTGGTTAGCCGTTAATATATCTCTACAAAAGCCATGTATTTATTGACATATCAGCAGGATGAGATATAATCGGTTGCGTTTTCTGTTAATTTTTTTTTGTTTTTTTCGATTAAGTGTTACTTTTAAACGTTATAATCCGAACAACTAATTTCAACTAATGAGTTCCCAATTGCATATCACTAACGGGGATAGTTTCACCGAAAGATTAAAAGGTCTAAATCTAAAGGGCGACATTATCACCTGGCGTGAGATGCTGTGCGAGGGAAAAACCGAGACCAACGTTGGCAGTGAGTCCTTCTGGAAAACCCGATTTGATTATCTTCATAAGCACTACAAGATCAGCAAAGCATGGTTTGTAGAAAAAACACTTAAAGAATACCGCTCGCTTTGCAATCATAAACAACAAGATCAAATCATACTATGGTTCGAATATGATCTGTTTTGTCAGATCAATATGTTGGCTGTCTTGAGTTGGCTTAAGACTCACAGGCGTTATGCGCAGATTTCGCTAGTCTGTAGCGGGGACGAAGATGAGACCGATAAAATGTTCGGACTCAATGATTTATCTGATGAACAATTGATGAGATTATATGATAATCGTGTTCAACTTTCACAAAACGATATCGAATATGCTGACTATGTCTGGCAACTCTATTGCAGCGATAATCCTATTCGCCTTGAAAACCTGATCGATTTTAAGAATTATCAGTTCAAGTATTTATCCGATGCTATAAAAACCCATCTGAAGCGCTTTCCTACTATCAAAAATGGTTTGAACGAAGTAGAGAACAAGATTTTAAAAATCAGTCTGGAGGAAAAGCCGAAATCTAAATCTATGCTTTTGGGGAGCATTCTTCAAAATCAGGGCTATTATGGATTTGGCGATACTCAATATGAACGCATAATTACCAATCTGAAACCATTATTCACATCTTTTAACCCGGTTAGACTTTCCAAAAAGGGTAAGGAAATTCTAGATGGACAAACGAGTTATTATTCCCAAATCAAGGATGAAGAGGCATATTTGGGAGGAGCTTTGAAATACAATTACCTTTACAATACCGAATCTGAGCGAATACTAAAACTATAGTATGCCAATCGGGCCGTCAGAATTGATCCTTAATTCCGATCAAAGTATTTATCATCTTAATTTACGTCCTGAAGATATCGCCGAGACGATCATCCTGGTGGGAGATCAGAATCGTGTAGAGAAAGTCTCCCGATATTTCGATAAGATCGAGGTTCAGAAACAAAGAAGGGAGTTTATTACTCATACCGGAATCCTTAATGGTAAGAGGATCTCAGCCGTATCGACAGGTATTGGCACAGACAATATCGATATAGTGCTCAACGAGATCGACGCCCTTTTCAACATCGATTTTGAGACCAGAATGATCAGACAAGACCCTGTTCAATTGGATTTCGTGCGTATCGGGACATCGGGAGCCATTCAGCCCGACATTCCCCTGGATTCCTTTATTATGAGTGAATACGCCATCGGATTTGATAATGTACTTCATTTTTACAAGGGTGAAAATATTCAGCACCCCGACGCTCAAATCGCTTTTATAGAACATACGGATTGGTCTGTTTACAAATCGATCCCCTATGTGGTAGCATCAGACCTGGTGCTTGCCGAAAAGTTTTCCGGAGAAGATATAATCAGGGGATTTACAGGAAGTAATGTAGGATTCTACGGGCCTCAAGGACGTTCATTGCGCCTGGCGTTGGAGGATGAAGATCTCAATACCAAATTGACCAGTTTTGAATATCAGGGCAGACGAATCACCAATCTGGAGATGGAAACCTCCGCTATTTACGGACTCTCCACTTTATTGGGGCATCGGGCACTCTCGATGAATTCAATTCTGGCCAACCGAACCACCGGTAAATTCTCAACAGATCCGGCCGGAACCATCGACAGATTGATTCGATATTGTTTAGAAAAACTGACAAGCTCTTGAAAAAGGTTAGAATTGTTGGTGTTCCGGAGCATTTTAACCTCCCCTGGCTTTTTGCACTTGAGGAAGGTGCCTTTGCCGATCGTGGTATCGAACTCCAGTGGACCAACGTGCCGGAAGGTAGTGGAAAGATGAATCAGATGCTCTGTGAAGATGATACCGATCTGGCCATTATACTTACCGAAGGAATTGTCAAAGGAATTGCAGCAGGCAATCCAAGCAATATAGTCCAGCAATACGTAGAATCTCCTTTGCTGTGGGGTATACATGTATCTGCAGCTTCTTCCTTCATGGACTTAAAAGACCTTAAAGAGAAAAAGGCCGCGATCAGCCGGTTTGGCAGCGGGAGCCATTTAATGTCCTATGTATTTGCAGAAAGCATGGGATGGGACATAGATTCGCTTGATTTTCATATAGTACATACACTGGAAGGCGCAGTAGATGCTCTTACTACTGCTAAGGCCGACTATTTTATGTGGGAGCGATTTACTACAAAGCCATTAGTAGATCAAGGGGTTTTCAGGCGTTTGGGAGATTGTCCTACCCCATGGCCATGTTTTGTTATAGCCGCCAGGCGTGAATTCATCAAATCGGAACCTGCGCTGCTCCAACATATACTCGAAATCATAAATTTATATACCGCGGAATTCAGAGAGATACCCTCGATAGATCGCACACTTGCAAACCGTTACGATCAAAACTTAAGTGATATACAGGAATGGTTAGGGATAACCCGATGGAGCCAGTCACAAATTAAAGTTCAAGTAATTGATAAAGTGATTCTTAAGCTCTATAACCTAAAGTTAATTGAGAATAGAATTAACGGTGCGGAAATACTTACCAGTCTATAGGTTCGAGATTATTTTTTAGTAGAATTTCGTTGGTTTTACTAAAATGTTTATTGCCAAACCAATACCCCCTGTTGGCGCTTAGTGGAGAAGGGTGACCCGAAGTGAGAATATGGTGTTTTGTACTGTTGATCAACTTAGATTTCTTTTTGGCATAACCTCCCCATAACAGGAATACAAGTCCTTCCTTTTCGTCTGATAATTTGCGGATTACGGCATCGGTAAAAGTTTCCCATCCCTTACCCTGGTGGCTTCCTGCCTGATTTGCCCTAACCGTCAGGGTGGCATTTAGCAGTAATACACCCTGATCGGCCCAGCGTTCGAGATTCCCGCTTTTGGGATAAGGTTTATTTAAGTCATTTTCGATCTCTTTAAAGATATTGATCAGTGATGGTGGATGAGGAATACCGTCATTGACCGAAAAGCAGAGCCCATTGGCCTGACCGGGACCATGGTACGGATCCTGACCGATAATGATCACTTTGGTTTTGTCGAAAGGTGAATGGTCGAAGGCAGCCAAAATATACTTACCTGCTGGAAAACAGGAGTGTTTACGATATTCGGATCTTACAAAGCTTGTAAGGGTAGTAAAATAAGGCAAATTAAACTCATTTTGTAAATGAGGCTTCCAACTGCTGTTAATATTTACCTGCATATTCAATACTCGAATAAAAAACAAAAGTAGTACAAATAGGTTTGTAGCACCAGCTTACTTTTGTTTAGAGGCAACCATTGGAAAATTTAGTGAGAAAATTGGAAAAAACCCTTGGAAGTAGTCTTATTGAAGAAATTGCTCTTCAAGTTGTTGCTGGATTTTAATTCGGTCGTTCAGCGCCAGCACGTATTGCTTTGTCAGCTTTGATTCAAAGACTTCATTCGATTTTGTGGCCAATTCGAGTGCGGATTCCAGGTCACCATGCACTTCATTGATCACGGCCATATTGTAGAATGCCCTACTTCTGACCTTCGACTTAGTATGAGCCATATCTAGTTTCCAAAGTGCGGCTGCACCCTGCCAGTCTTCGGCTTCTGCCATTTCATTGGCCTTTTGAAGGTTATCAGATCCTTTGATATAATAGGGCCGTGAAATCGTTTGTTTATGCGGTTGGAGCCTTGATCCAAAATTGCTACCAGTTTTAGCGCTGAATGAAAGCACAGAATCGCGTCGGTCTTCAATAGCCTGGAAGGCTTCTATAGGATCTTCACCTTTGGCTTTACTCACCAATTGATTCTTTAGGGTAATTTCATCTAGTATACTTTTATTGAAAGGGTCGTATATGCGCCAACCATTTTCAATTAATGTTTCAAGAGTGATTTCATGACCTCGTGTTTGGATACGTTCCCTCAGCAGGTTTCGTTTTTCCATTTTTGTCTTTTTGAGGGATATCCTTGTGTCGGTCTCATGAAAAGCCAATGCAAATAGGGCATCAACTTCATACTTTTTACAGATTTCCGCCATACGTTCCCAGGGGATGGCACCATCGAGCTGCTGATCCGATAGCTGTAAGTCGCTTTCCTGCTCAAGAACGAGGATCGAATCGAATCTGGTGTCGTGTATGAGTTCGTTAAAAAGACCCATGAGAGCCGCGTCTTTGGCAGCCTCGGATATGTTCTTATCGGAATAACGCACCCATGCCTCCAGTTCACCGGTCTCCTGGTCAATCTCTCCTGCTATGCTTTCATTGATAATTCCAATGCGCCTTATGCCCGATGAAAGGTCCACCTTTGCGGGTTCTACCGTCTGGACATCCACTTGATGAGTAACTCCACAGGAAGCAAGCAGGAGAATCATCCCGATCCAAAGGACGAGTATATATTGAGATGATGTCTTGTTTAAGCGTAAGAGAATGTTCACTTTTTTAGTGCTAATACGATGAATCATCGGGTCATTTGCCTTTCCAAAACCGCAAGTTGGGAGCTTCGGTACTTTAGGGCATTCAGATACCTCAAAGCTGGTTTGTTATTATAATCAGAATAGGCTTTCGAGGCCCAATCGATGGCCGCATCCAGGTTGCCATTGATCTCATTGATGATCGCCATATTGTAATAAGCCCTGCCAGCGATCTTCGGATCCTTGTTATTTAATTCTTGTTCCCATAAGGCAGCAGCGCCTTCCCAGTCGCCCGTTTGAGCTCGTCGTTTGGCAACCACGAACTTATGAGAGCCTCTGACAAAATAATCCCTGGATATGCGCCGGTACGATGGAAGCAACCTTGCGGCATAGTTGCCACCCATATTGGAACTATATTGAATTACCGCTTCCTTCCTGCCCGCAATGGCTTCATAGGCTTTAATCGGGTTAATCCCTTTCCCCACTGAGACCAATTGCTCATTGCACAAGAGTTCGTCTGCAATATTGCCATATTTTGGATCATAAATACGCCAGCCATTTTTTACCAGCGTACGAAGGGTAAGCTCGTGAGCCGGTACGGCTACTTTAATACCAAGATCATTAGGTAGCTGCATTGACGTTGCTCTGTAATCGATCTTTGTTTCAGTATCATAAAAGGCTAAAGAGAAAATGGCATCAACGTCATTCTCCTGACAGAGT
>JBDNAQ010000024.1:0-13148 GCA_039768345.1 Flavobacteriaceae bacterium | reverse complement strand
TAAACCGCTTAAAGCAGATCGATCAGCTTAAGGACCAGTTTTTGGCAAACACCTCACATGAGTTGCGAACCCCTTTAAATGGAATAATAGGGTTAACAGAATCGCTAAAAGATGGGGCGGCAGGTAAGCTTTCGAAACCCGCTATAGAAAATCTGGACCTCATCGTGCAAAGTGGTAAAAGACTTTCGAATCTGGTTAATGACATACTCGATTTTTCTAAACTCAAGAACAGAGAGCTCGAATTAAAAATCAAGGCGATCGACCTTCATGCCGTAACAGATATTGTGGTAAAAATCCTTAGTCCTATGGCCACGGAAAAGTCGGTCAAACTAATAAATTCGATCTCCTCAGAGCTGCCACTGGTAGAGGCAGATGAAAACAGGCTTCAGCAAATTCTTTTCAACTTAATCGGAAATGCCATAAAATTCACAAAAGCAGGAGAAGTAGAGATCAAATCTGCCGTGGCCGCAGGCAAAATGCATATCGAAGTGAGCGACACCGGGATTGGAATTCCGGAAGAGCAATTTGAAAGCATTTTCAATTCCTTTGAACAAGGAGATGGCTCGGCTGCAAGGGAATATGGAGGCACCGGCCTCGGACTTTCGGTCACTAAACAGCTGGTAGAACTGCATGGCGGCAGTATAGATGTACAATCCAAGGTGAATGAAGGATCCACCTTCAGTTTCACTTTGCCTCTGAGTTCAATGGACAGATCAGAAATTTCAAAGAACAGCATAAAGGCAGATACCCTTTCAAAACTTTCGGAGACCGCATCCTCTGATCAAAATGGTTCTGCCGAGATTCCAGTGGTACCCGCTTCAAATCGAAAAATATTGATTGTAGATGATGAGCCTATTAATAGGAAGGTCCTGGAAAACCATTTAAGAATTGCCGGATACCAGATGGAGCAGGCCCGTTCGGGCGAGGAGACAATCAATAGACTTACCGCAGAACATGGATTTGATCTGATATTACTGGATATAATGATGCCCGGGCTTTCGGGATTCGAAGTCTGTGAAAAAATAAGGGAGACCTATACAGCCAGTGAATTACCGGTGATTATGCTAACGGCAAAGAACAGGGTAAGCGACCTGGTCAACGGATTCAATTCCGGAGCCAATGACTATCTGTCTAAGCCTTTCTCTAAGAACGAACTCTTAAGTCGACTAAAAACTCATTTAAACCTGAAAGGAATACACCATGCAACATCGAAATTCGTTCCGACCGAATTCCTGAAATCGGTAGGAAGAGAACATATTACCGAGGTGGTCCTTGGAGATCATGTTGAGAAAAAAGTAACGGTATTATTTAGTGATATCCGGGAATATACCAAAATAGCCGAAGGAATGACGCCAAGGCAGAATTTCAAGTTTATCAACTCTTATGTAGGTAAAATGGGCCCGGTCATTAAGGCCAATAACGGCTTTGTGAATCATTATTTAGGCGATGGCATCCTGGCACTATTTCCCCATACACCTCAGGAAGCGTTACAATCTGCCATTGAAATGCAAAAGGCCATACATAAATATAATCAGCAACGTGTTAAAGACGGGTATTTGCCAATTTCTGTTGGAATGGGCCTCCATACCGGGCCGCTTATAATGGGTATTATCGGAGACCATCTTCGAAATGATACGGCAATTATTTCTGATACGGTTAATGCGGCATCGCGTCTTGAGGGGATCACCAAGTTCTATGGTGCCCAGATTATCTTAAGTGAAGACAGTCTTAAAGACATTAAAGACCCGGAGATTTTCGGACTTCGTTTTCTCGGTAGAGTAAAAGTGATGGGTAAGGAAAAATCTCTGGGTATTTATGAATGTTTTGATGGTGATAAGGAGGAAGAATCAATACGCTTAAAGAAGAAAAGTCTAAAACTCTTCGAAAAGGGTACCGATCTTTTTATGAATGGAAAATTCCCCAAGGCATCCGCCGCTTTTGATAAGGTGTTGAGTCAGAACCCTCAAGATCGGGTAGCCAAATATTTTGTGAGTAAGTCCGCAGAATTTACCTTATCGGGATTTCCTGATGATTGGGATGTTGCGACTAGTATGGATGAAAAGTGAGAATATCTGAGTTGGGCTTGCCGCCAGCCAGATCATATGACACCAATTCATCGGTGAAGTTTGGGCAAGATGCATTGCCTGACGTCTGTCTATACACCTTCATTGAGCCACGCCCTCATCATCCAAACTGTTTTCTCCTGTTCGGTAATGAAGTCGCTCATCATCGCATTTGTTCCTTCGTCTCCAGCTTCATCAGAAGCCGATAGTATCTGACGTTCCAATATAAGCAGTTCTGTGAGCGAAGCCACTATTAGTCTGATGGCTTCTTCGTCACGGCTTATATTTTTACCTACCGGTACACTGGAATACTCCTTATAATCTTCAAAAGTATGGAAGGGCACCCCACCAAGGGTTAAAATGCGTTCGGCGACTTCATCTACTTTCAGGTTAGCATCTGTATACAGTTCTTCGAACTTAACATGGAGATCGAAAAAGCTCTTTCCACGAATATTCCAGTGAATGCCTCTGAGGTTCTGATAATACTGTTGAAAATTTGCCAGGAGCACATTGAGGTCTTCCGATAGTTGTGCCGAAAGTTCTGCGCTTAATCCGATGCTGTTTAATTTCATATCGTGCATTTTATAATTTCAATATAAATTTATCATATATTAATAATGTTTTTGATAAATTTTATTGATAGTTTTTATACATTTATCATCTAAAATTATGGAGTATGACCATTACGCAATTGCAATATGTACTGGCCGTAGCTGAATATCAGAATTTCACTCTGGCAGCAGAGAAAAGCCATGTTACCCAACCTACTCTTAGCATGCAGGTGCAAAAACTCGAAGATGAGCTCGATGTTTTGATATTCGACCGCAGTAAAAAGCCTATCACCACTACCGATGTGGGGCAAAAAATCGTGGATCAGGCTAAGATTATTGTAAATGAAGCCGAAAGAATAGTGGATATCGTTGATCAGGATAAGGGGTATATAGGCGGAGAATTTACATTGGGTATCATACCTACTATTATGCCAACCCTCTTACCGATGTTTCTCAAGACATTTATAAAGCGTTATCCCAATGTTAACCTTATCATCAGAGAACAAAATACAGACCAATTGATACGCAATCTACAGGATGGTCACCTCGATGCAGCAATCGCGGCTACGCCTTTGGAAATTGAATTCATCACAGAGCGGCCCTTATACTATGAGCCATTTGTGGGTTATGTACCCAAAAGTCATCGACTGGCGAAAAAGGAAAAGATCGGAGCGGAAGACCTGGATATCAGCGATATATTACTTCTTCAGGATGGGCACTGTTTCCGTGAAGGTGTTATAAATCTATGCAAGACATCAAGGGATTTGAGAAAGGAGCACTTTCAGTTGCAGAGCGGTAGTTTCGAAACACTTATCAATCTGGCAGATGAGGATATGGGAATGACACTTCTCCCCTATTTGAATACCCTGGAACTGGACGCTGCAAAGAGTGAAAACCTTAAACATTTTGACAATCCTACCCCAGCTCGGGAAGTAAGTATGATCTATCATAAGAATGAGCTTAAAATTCAAATAACCGATGCTATTAAAGAGGTGATTGCGGGTATTGTAAGAGGAGCGATTGCTTTCCAGGACGTGAAGATCATCAGTCCGCTAAACAAAAAATAAAACCGCCCGATTGGGCGGCTTGTGTTATACTTTAAGGTAGATTAAACTTGGCTGCAGTTCTGGTTTATCAGAAATAAATAACTGAAGCCATTTTTTTAGTTCTTCAATTTCTTCTGGCATTAATCTCGAAATCGCTTTTTTTAGTTCTTTACTAAATAGTTTTACATCAAAACTGACTTTTTGAAGTACCGTTTTATAATACTCCAGCATTGGTCTTGCCATACTATGTGATTGTTTTAATTAGATTGTTCAAACAAAATAACCCCATTAAGTTACAAATTATTGCCCATATTAAGTTAAAAATTGGCTAATTTCATGTTAAAACCGATCATTAAGAATACAGATTTTACTTTCATAATAAAGCGTAAATACGTATTAATCAGCACTGCCTCTCTGCTACTGAGTCTGTTGCTTTCATGTGGTAGTACATATTTTCGGCGCCTTAACAGGACTATTGATAAAAAACTCAAATCCGATGTATTATCCCATCATCATATGGGATTTATGGTCTATGATCCCATCACAAAAGATACACTGTTCGGGAAAGCGACAGACCGTTATTTTATCCCTGCCAGCAATGTCAAAATTCTTACGCTCTACAGTGCGCTAAATCTCATCCCCGAAAAGATACCAGTACTAAAATATTCTACAGACGGTGATACACTTTACTTCGAAGGCCAGGCAGACCCGGCTGGTCTTCATCCTTATTTCAACGATAGTACGGCGGTAAAATTTCTTTCCGGGTACAGCTATATCAACTACGCATCCAACAATATGGCAGCCACCGCTTTTGCGCCAGGTTGGGCATGGGAAGATTACGACCAGCCATTTGCTCCCGAAAGAAGTAGCTTCCCCCTCTATGGCAATGTGGTATCGGTATACCCGAATTCGTCTCCGGAAGTAATTCCACACTATTTTAAAGACAGTATTGGTTTTAAGGACTTTGCCTTTCGCAGGGAGGATAAACGCAATTATTTCTATGTGCCTGCGGAGACCTCAGACAGTATAAAGATCCCAATGCATATGAGTCCGGCACTAACGGCTGGTTTGCTAAAAAATATTCTTAGCGGAAATATCTCTACAGTTGAACAAATGCCCGACCTTCCAAAAAAAACACTTCTTGGCATTTCAAGAGATAGCCTCCTAAAACGGATGATGGTGGAGAGCGATAATTTCCTTGCCGAACAACTCTTGCTGGCAGCTTCGGCTACATTATCAGATACCCTGGAGAGTAAAATCGCTATTTCCCACATGATGGAACTGATGGCCGATGATATGAACCCACCACCCAGGTGGGTCGACGGTTCAGGCCTCTCTCGATATAATTTGTTTACGCCCGGAACAATAGTACAGGTGCTCAACAGGCTCTATCTGGAATACGGTGAATCTTATATTTTTCATCTTTTCCCGCAAGGAGGTGTTTCCGGAACCTTAAAAGAAGAATTTATTGGGGATCCCAATCCTTATATCATCGCAAAATCGGGTAGCTTAGGTAATGTCTATTGTCTTAGCGGCTATTTGAGAACCGCTTCAGGCCGATTGTTGATCTTTAGCTATATGAATAACCATTTTAACATGGAAAGCCAACTGTTAAAAGAGGAAATGGCATCGATGTTCCAATTTATTCGCGACAATTATTGATCGCTTCAAGTATCGAGCAGATTGTGCAATGCGACATATTGCAACAGAAGTATGGTTTTGGCGTCTTTAATTTCACAAGTGCTGATCATTTTCATGGCCTGTGCAAAGGGAATCTCCATCACTTCCAGATATTCCGTCTCCCCTTCATTCCCACCTCCCGCGCCGGTCTTCATACCATCTTCGTAAACCCCAATAAACAAATAGAGTATCTCGGTTACCGATCCGGGCGACATATATGGAGTCATCACCCTGCTTACCTTAGAGATCCGGATCCCGGTTTCCTCTTCAGTTTCTTTTTTAATACACTGTTCCGGATCCAGTCCGTCTAACAGCCCGGCACAGACCTCGATCATCATACCATCCTTATTTCCGTTAACATAGGTGGGCATGCGAAATTGCCGTGTGAGTACAACGGTTTGTTTAGATGGATTTATCAAAAGAATTGCCGCCCCGTTACCCCGGTCATAGGCCTCCCGATGGTGTTCTTCCCAGATTCCATCTGGTCTTCGGTATTCGTAGGAGTATTTATATAGCCGATACCAGTTATCCGATAGGAGTTCTTTGTGGATGTTCCTGATTCTATCCTCCATAATAATGTGATTTTTAATTTAACACTTGGTGGTTCAGCATTTATTTTTCATCAATTGGTCAGACGCTAAGAGCGTGATTCAGATATCGCCTGAACGGCAACATTTCCAAATAAACCGCTGTAATATGGTCTGTAAAGTCGGGGGCAAGGACTTCTTTACGGGTTAACGGACAAACCACCGCAAATGTTTTATTTTTTAAAAGCTCGATTTGTGGATGATCAGAAGAATATCCCTTGGGCGATGAACGCAATCTTTCATCCAGGTACAGGTCTCCGAAAGTCTTCTTAAATGACGGTTTATTAAGGATCGCCAGCAATTCATCACCATTATAGTCAATGGCCTCTCTGATGCTTTTTAGTTCACGACTGGCGGGTCTCCAGAGGCCTCCGGCAAGCAAAGATTCCCGACTACCGATCTGGATGTAAAAATCCCCGGTGCCCGGCGCTTTATCGAGTCCGGCTCCAAAATGATCTTTATACACAGGCTTCTCAGGATGGAACATCAAATTATTGTTGATCCGGTTGATCGACCTTCGCCCCTCGATAATATAATAATCCGGATCCACTTCAGACATGCGGGCATTGAGTTGGTCTATCCACTCGATAAACTCGTCCCTGAGTTCTTTGTATTGGGACCTGTTTTGATCCATCCAGCGTTTGGAGTTATTTTTTTCGAGCGTTTCGAGAAATAAGAAGAGTCGTTTGAAATCCATTCGCTGTGATCGCTATGGGTTTAGAAAGGCCTGTCACCGTCAATGAGGTCCCCGAGGTCGCCCAGGATACTACCCTCACCTTTCCGTTTACCCCCGGCTTTAGGCGCTGCCGCCCAAACACGACTTGCCAGTCTGCTAAAGGGAAGGGACTGGACATATACCGTTCCCGGGCCTCTTAAAGTGGCAAAAAACAATCCTTCCCCTCCGAAAATGGTATTTTTTATCCCTCCTACAAATTCAATATCATAGTCCACATCTTTGGTAAAGCCAACAATGCATCCGGTATCTACTTTAATCAATTCTCCCGGGGCTAATTCCTTTTTGGCAAGCGTACCTCCTGCATGAACAAAGGCCATACCATCGCCTTCGAGCTTTTGCATAATAAAACCTTCTCCGCCGAAAAGTCCCCGCCCAAGTTTTTTGGAAAATTCGATACCTACCGAGACACCTTTGGCTGCGCAGAGAAAAGCATCTTTCTGGCAGATGAACCTTTCTCCTTTTTCCGACAGGTCGATCGGGACGATCTTACCCGGATAAGGTGAAGCAAAACTCAATTGTCTTTTACCATTTCCAACATTGAGAAAGGCGGTCATAAAGAGGCTTTCGCCTGTCAGAACCCGTTTACCGGCTGAAAATATTTTACCAAGTACACTATTGTCCTGGTTTGAACCATCGCCAAAAATGGTTTCCATTTTTATATCGGCCTCCATCATCATAAAACTGCCGGCCTCGGCGACCACCGCTTCCTGAGGATCCAAACCTATTTCCACATATTGCATCTCCTCTCCGAAAATGTGATAATCGATTTCATGTGCATTCATTTCTTGCTGTTTTGAAGATTGACACTTGTTGGTTGTGTGAAAGAAAGAATTGTTACAATACGCGCTTTATCTTTTACGATTTCAATTTTACCGTCCACTCAAAATCAAAAGACGCGACTTCATCTCCGGATGCATCGCGTCCGATGGAATTCATCCAGAAGGTCTGTCCTTCTCCCGTAGCGATCGTATGCTCGAGGGCATCTTTTATCTTATCACCATCTTCACAGGTGAAGGTTATCTTACCTCTTGCTTTTTTAGAAAAAACAGCTTTGTTGCGGGCCACCAGCATTGAGATACGGCGGTTTTGCTGTCTGATCTGTTCGATCACCATCGCACCTGTACTCAGCTCTGCGGCCATCCCCTGTACCGCCCAGAACATAGATTTAAAGGGATTTTGATTTATCCAACGGTACCTGACCGTAACCACGGCCTTCTTCTCACCCAGTTCGCGCAAACGTACTCCGCACCACCAGGCAGCGGGTAATCTGAAGAAAGTATAGGTATTGAACTTGCCGACTGTGCTCATATAACAACTCTTGCTCGCAATAAATGTATCGAATTAATCCGAGCTTTAAAATGTTAAATATATGTTAAATTATAGTACTATGTTTTGCATAATACCTTTTTTTAGATATATATTTGCATAAGAAACTAATATGCCATGACAGAATCATTGACCAAACACGAGAGAAACCTATCGGCAATAATCCACGCCTCGACCTTTAGCAGGTTCATGATCCCGTTTGGAAATTTCTTTATTCCGCTGGTATTATGGCTGGCCAACCGCAAGGATTACGAATATGTGGATTATAATGGTAAGCAGGTCTTGAACTTTCAGATCAGCCTTCTGCTCTATTCCATCGTTCTGGGGATGATCACCGTACCATTCTTCCTGGGCTTTCTGCCCAATATTTTTGAAGGTGGATTCCTGAACCTGCGGGATTTTAATGAATTTAACAACATCCGATTTCACTGGGACAGTGATTGGCTCAGCTTAGGGCGCTTTTTGTGGCCCATAGGGATTGCCGGCATGCTCCAACTATCGCTATTTATCATCAATATAGTCTATACCATATTAGGTACCATAAAAACAAATGAGGGTGAAGCCTTCCGCTATCCCATCACTATAAAATTTATAAAATAATGACAGCAATTATTCGACATTTAGTATTTCTGGTTGTACTCATCTGCTCGTTTTTATTCAGTCGGGCACAGGAAACTCAGCAAAGCAGTCTTCACTTACTGCTTAAACAAAAGGACAGTATTCTCTTCGATGCCGCTTTTAACCGATGTGATTCCATGACAATGGAGTCACTCTTTACCGAAGACTTCGAGTTCTATCACGACAAAGGAGGAGCAACTATTGGCAGGGAGGAATTCCTTGCGCCCATAAGAAAGGAATGTGCCGGGCACAATCCCAATGCACCTCAAGCTGCAAAACGCATACTGACCGAGGGAAGTCTGGAAGTATTTCCCCTTTATAAGGATGGAATACTTTACGGGGCCATTCAACACGGTATCCACAGTTTTAAGTTCCTGAACCAGGACAAGGAATACCAACAGGGTGATACAGCAAAGTTCACACATCTATGGGTATTGGAAGATGGTCAATGGAGGATAAAACGTGAATTGAGCTACGACCATCAGTACCATGAGGCAGACAATAGCAAATAACAGAAAAATAATATTCATCAATCATATATCAGCAGTTTATTCATCAATCAAATGGAAACACAAAAAATGAACAGTTAATCGAATGCCGGAGCCAGGTTAGATCTCCACTCCGGCATACATCAGAATCGCAAAATTATGAACATAGAAAATACAAAAGCACAAATGCGTAAAGGGGTCCTGGAGTACTGTATCCTTTCCATCCTCGATGGAGAAGATAAATACGCCTCCGAGATTTTAGCAACCCTGAAAGACGCCAAGATGCTTGTGGTAGAAGGAACCATTTATCCGCTGCTTACAAGGCTTAAAAATGCTGGTCTTCTCAACTATCGATGGGAAGAGTCCACCTCCGGACCACCCAGAAAATATTATGGGCTTACGGAAACAGGTAAGGTCTTTTCGAAAGAACTCAATACTACCTGGGACGAATTACGTGGAGCAGTGAACATGGTTACTAAAGCAAAAAACATCTAGCAATGAACAAGACAGTAAATATTAATCTCGCTAATATACTTTTTCATATAGATGAAAAAGCATTTAACAAGCTACAGCGTTACCTGGAAGCGATTAAGCGCTCTTTTCAGGGGACTACCGGAAGCGATGAGATTATCGCCGATATAGAAGCGCGAATAGCAGAACTATTCCATGAAAAACTGGAAAACGACCGACAGGTGATCACTTTAAAGGAAGTGGATGAAGTGATTAATGTAATGGGGCAACCAGAAGATTACATGGTAGACGAAGACATTTTCGAAGATGCTCCCAAAACATCAGAACCCACAGGCAAAAGGGTTAAAAAACTTTACCGGGATATCGACAGTAAATATATAGGAGGGGTATGTTCCGGTTTGGAGCACTATCTCGGGATCGATGCCCTTTGGATACGTTTATTCTTCATTTTCTTTGCACTCTTTACCGGATTCGGTTTTATCGCCTATATCCTGTTGTGGATACTGGTGCCTGAAGCGGGGACAACCTCCCAAAAACTAGACATGAAGGGGGAGCCGGTCAACATCAGCAATATCGAACGCAAGGTAAAGGAAGGATTTGAAGATGTTACCGAAAAAGTTAAGAGTGTAGACTACGAAAAAGTCGGGAAAAAAGTAAAAAGTAGTACCCATACCTTTTTTGACACCCTGGGCGACATTATTATGTTCCTGTTTAAGGTAGTAGGGAAATTCATTGGCATCTTGCTTATAATTATAGGAGCAGCCACGTTGATAGGATTATTCATCGCGCTTTTCACCGTAGGTGTTCTTGATATAGTACACATCCCAGGTATAGATTTTTACGATATGGTGAGTTCGACCGGTACGCCTGTATGGATGGTTTCCATACTCGCTTTCTTCGCCATAGGTATTCCATTTTTCTTTCTTTTATATCTGGGATTGAAAATACTGGTAAACAATCTTAAATCTATTGGGAACATCGCTAAGTTTTCCCTCCTCGGACTTTGGTTATTGTCTATTATCGGACTTACGGTTCTGGGTGTAAAACAGGCCTCAGCCCATGCTTATACCGGTACTTCTACTGTTAAGGAAGAGTTTTATCTCCCGGCGGACACCCTCAATATAGCCATGCGCAGTAGTGAGTTGTATGAAAACCAGGAGAATATCGGGATTGCCGATATGGTGATCAGCTATACCGAGAGCGGCGATAGGCTATTGTATTCAGAAGATGTCCGATTCGATATCAAGAAATCCGAAGACAGCCTTAGCAGAATCAGGATTCGAAAAGATGCTGATGGCAGCTCATTTCGCGCTGCAAGAGATCGTGCCTCAAAGATCGATTATACTTTTGCATCAGACGGCAATACGCTTCAACTCGACGACTACTTCACCACAGCGGTGAAAAACAAGGTGCGAGACCAGGAAATTCGTATAACACTATATGTGCCCGAGGGAAAAGTGGTTCATTTCGATGAATCAACCCGGCGCCATATAGGAAGAACTATGCGGTACGACCAGGATCTTTATCGGGCCGACATGGTCGATTATTATTGGTCTATGGCCGACGATGGCGAACTTAAATGCCTGGGATGTCCTGAGAAAATGGATGAAGATAACGATAGCGATGGTCGTATCATAATCAACGAAGATGGAGTTGATATAAACATTCAGGACGATGAAGATTCCTTTGAAATGAAGATCGATGAAAACGGTTTGAAAATAAAAGCAGAAGAAAAAGACTAGGCAATACAATTCGGTCATTAAAAATGACAATTGGGTATAAATTATATGCAGCTCTGAGGTAATCATCGCAATTTTACTTCATGATCCAACAACAAAAAAATCTAAAGTATCAACAATCTAAAAACGACAATCATGACAACTCTCGCTAAAATCACAATTGCGCTAATCATTTCCCTAATTATGTCTTCCTGTGTATTCGACGTTAATTTTGGCGCCGGAAAAAAAGGAAATGGTGAAGTGGTAAAAGACAGAAGAGAAGTAACAGACGATTTTACAGTAGTTTCCGCTTCGGAAGGACTGGATGTTTTTGTTAGCCAGGGTGCTGACTATGCTATTTCTGTTGAAGCCGATGAAAACATCATCGATCTTATCGGTACTGATATTTCCGATGGCAAGTTAAAGATCCATGCCATCGAAAATATCGGTAGAGCCACAAAAAAAGTTTATGTAACACTTCCTGAAGTAACTGCATTGTATACCTCCAGCGGGGCAGATTTGGTTACCAGAGGTGAAATTAAAACCGACAAAATCTCCCTGGATGCCAGTAGTGGATCTGATCTGAAAGTGGAACTCACCGCCGATGAAGTAGATGCTGACACCAGTAGCGGGGCAGATATCAGGATTTCCGGTCAGGCCAATTTATTCTTTGCAGATGCCAGTAGCGGATCTGATATTAAGGCCAAAGATTTCCTGGTAAAAACCTGCCATGCAGATGCCAGTAGCGGAGCTAATATTACTGTAAATGTCTCCGAATCGTTGATGGCAGATGCGAGTAGTGGGGCAGACATTTCATATACAGGCGAAGCCAGTGTTCAAAAGAAAAAATCGGTTTCGGGAAGCGTCCACAAATACTAAAAACAATCAAAAAGGAACAGTCTGATTTATTTCTACACCAACCACTCTAAACCCTGTCGGCTTCGACGGGGTTTATTGTTTTAGGCTATCAGGGATTTCCATATATTCGTATTGATGGATAATTACGCATGCTAAAGTTAGAATTAAAACCTTATCGGCTAAAACTAAGACATCGGTTTAGGATTTCCCGTGATGCTTACGATTATCAGGATAGTCTGATCATTAGCCTGAGTTCTCGAGGGCATGTTGGATATGGTGAAACTACGGCCAACCCTTATTATGGTATGGAGCTAGGAGACATGATGGAAAATATTAAAGCCATCCGGTCTGATATAGAAGCTTATGATTTTAAGGAACCCGAATCCTTCCATGAGTTCCTGAGCGAATTAACCCCCCACCCTTTTATCCTTTGCGCACTCGATCTTGCTGCATGGGACCTTTATGGCAAAAAAATAGCTAAGCCACTTTACAAAATATGGAATACCTCCATTGCTCAATACCCGGTTTCGAATTACACCATCGGGCTGGATACAGTAGATAATATGATCGCCAAGATGGAAGAACAACCCTGGCCTATCTATAAGATTAAGCTTGGAACAGATCACGATATCGAAATCGTCAGGGAATTGCGCCAGCACAGCAATGCAATATTTCGCATAGATGCGAACTGTGCATGGACTGCCAGGCAGACGATTAATTATGCTCCTGTACTGAAAGAACTCGGGGTTGAATTTATAGAGCAACCCCTGGATGCAGGAGACTGGCAAGGTATGGAGCAGGTACAACACCATAGCGTACTACCCATTATTGCAGACGAAAGCTGCAGAACAGAAGAGGATGTTGATCAGTGTGCCCTTCATTTTAATGGTATCAATATTAAGCTCACAAAATGCGGTGGGCTTACCCCTGCCCTGCGGATGATTAAAAGAGCACGGGAGCTGGGCATAAAAGTGATGGTAGGATGTATGACCGAATCGACTGTCGG
>JBDNAQ010000228.1:0-2504 GCA_039768345.1 Flavobacteriaceae bacterium | reverse complement strand
GTTTTAATAAGGTAAGGCTGACCAGGCAGAACAGGGTGCAAAAGGAACTTCCGCAAATCCGATTCGATTTTAATGCTGTGGCAAAGGGATATGCGATTGATCGGTTGGGCAGGATGCTCGACCAACATGATATCGATCATTACCTGGTCGAAGTAGGAGGTGAGTTGTTGGCAAAAGGTGAAAATCGCCAAAAGAAAAAACGCTGGATAGTCGGGATAGATGATCCCGAGGTCACCGAGGGGCGAAGGTTAAAACGGACCATATTTCTAAAGGACAGGGCCATGGCCTCTTCTGGAAATTATCGCAAATTCAGGGTAGATACCATTAGCGGGGAGAAATATGTACATACGATCGATCCGAAAACGGGGTTTACCAAGAATTCAAAAGTGCTCAGCAGCAGCGTTATCACTTCGGATTGCGCCCGAGCCGATGCCTTTGCCACCGCTTTTATGGCGATGGATCTCGAACAATCAAAAGAAATCCTTGCCGGGGAAGCCGACCTGGAAGCTTATATAATCTATCTGGATGAAGAGGGGAATGCAAAGGAATTCATGACCGTCGGTTTTGATGCCTTACTGGTCCGGTAGTTTTTTCACCAGAGGAATGATCTCACCTGTGGCCAGCCTATACCGATCTACTTCCTCTTCTGGCATCGAGGCGGTAAGATCTACTTCTTCGACCTTAAAACCAGTTAAGCGCAACTTATCAAAATAGTCTTGCCCGTAGATCCGAACATGATCGTACTGGCCAAAGATCTTTGCCCGCTCTTTTTTATCCGTAATGCCGGTATCTTCAAAGGTCTTGCTTCTCTTCAGATCTTGTGGCACCTGAAAAATCCCCCAGCCTCCCGGAGCCATCACCCTGTATAACTCTGC
This sequence comes from Flavobacteriaceae bacterium, assembly GCA_039768345.1. Taxonomy (GTDB): domain Bacteria; phylum Bacteroidota; class Bacteroidia; order Flavobacteriales; family Flavobacteriaceae; genus JAHEJJ01. Next base: position 1,629 of record JBDNAQ010000228.1, on the reverse strand, counting down.
CATCGCCTTAGTATCATCTTCAATATGTTCCAGCACATGATTGCAGAGGATCACATCAAAAGAATCGGATTCGAAGGGGAGCTGGCAGATATCTGCTTTTACATCGGCCAGAGGAGAATCGAGGTCTGTGGTGGTATACTCGATATGTTGTAATCGCTTAAATCGTTTATGGAAAGCTTGTTCGGGGGCAAAGTGCAATACGCTTGCAGGGCGGGAAAAGAAATCGCTGTGATCTTTTAAGAACAGCCAGAGCAGCCGGTGTCGTTCCAGCGACAGGGTAGAGGGGGAGAGCACATTATCACGAGGTTTTTCGTATCCATAGGGCAAAAACTTTCGGAATACTTTCCCATCAATAGGATCTGTATACCTGGATCCGCGCATAAAAAGCACCAGCAGTGGCCTAAACCAATAACTTAACCTGATCAGCAAAGGCCTGGGAATTAAGTTCAACAGGTATTTGAATATTGATTTCATGAAGTTATACCACAGAGAATCACAGAGCAGCACAGAGATTCACAAAGATTTATGAATAAACCTTTTAATACCATCTTTCAATAGTTTGGTGTGAAAGTTAATCAAAAGTCCGAGAGGATAATTGCCTATTTTGAGATAAGTAAGTATTTGAGTAAAATGCACCTCATTAAAGCCATCAACAGTTTTTAGTTCAATTACTACTCTGTCTTCTACCTAAAAGTCTATTCTATAACCATGATCGATCTTAAGATTTTTATATTGAATAGGAAGTAATATCTCTTTATTGACGAGTAATCCTTTTGATAATAACTCGTGCAACAGGCAATGTTGATAAGCGGACTCGAGTAACCCGGGACCCAAAACTTTATGGACTTCGATAGCTGAACCAATTATTTCTTTGGAAAGATCATTTATTTTCACATTGAATCTTTAAGTGGCAAACAAATTTGGGTTAATTTATTATTCGCAAACGATAATTCCTTGCAGTTTGTTTTTTTAAATAGCAATTTCTCTGAGAAGCTCTGCGAATCTTTGAGCAGCTCTGTGAAATAGCTTTTACAATACTAGCTTTTCTTGCCGGAATTCGTCTTCTTCATCAGACATGATACCAAGTGCATCGTATATGTATTGAAATGTGGAAAGAAGTTCGGGTTTGCCATCAACTATTGCCACATTGTGTTCGAAATGGGCACTGGGCTGCCCGTCTGCGGTCAGTATTGTCCAGCCATCATTAAGTTGTTTTATTCTTCGGGTACCCATATTGATCATAGGTTCTATAGCGACCACCATACCTTCCTGAAATTTTTTCCCGCGGCCTCTCTTGCCATAATTCGGCATTTCCGGAGACTCGTGTAGTTTTTTTCCAAGTCCATGACCTACCAGTTCACGTACTACCCCATAACCATGGCCTTCGCAGTACTGCTGTATGGCATAACCAACATCGCCCACCCGGTTCCCTGACCGGAATTGACGGATGCCTAAATAGAGCGATTCTTTGGTGACGCGAAGCAGTTTTCTGACCTTTTCGTCGACCTCACCTACTTCGAAGGTATAGGCATGATCTCCGTAATAGCCATTTTTCAGAGCACCACAGTCTACCGAAATGATATCTCCCTCTTTCAGTGGTTCCTCAGTGGGGATTCCATGTACCACCTG
>JBDNAQ010000227.1:0-9392 GCA_039768345.1 Flavobacteriaceae bacterium | reverse complement strand
TAATCAAGATCCACAAAAGCTGCCGCCATGGCTTCGGCATTCTTTTTTACCCTCACCATATAATGCAGGAAATCGTCTGTGAGAGCTTCTCCAAAGGCGATGGCTTTCGCGGCAATGATATGCTCTAAGGGGCCGCCTTGATTACCTGGAAACACGGCCAGATTGATCAGGGCCGACATTTTCCTGAGATTGCCATTTTTGAGCCTGATACCAAAAGGGTTTTCAAAATCCTCACCCATAAGTATAAGGCCGCCTCTGGGGCCTCTCAACGTCTTGTGCGTAGTGGTGGTTACAAAATGACAATGCGGTATGGGATCGCTGAGGATCCCTTTGGCGATCAGGCCGGCCGGATGTGCAATATCAGCCAGCAATAGAGCCCCTGCCTTGTCTGCAATTTCCCGAAACCGCGCAAAATCCATATCCCGTGAATAGGCTGAAGCTCCGGCAATAATCAGTTTTGGTTTTTCCCTCAGGGCGATTTCCTCAATCTTATCGTAATCTAATCTTCCAGAGCCCTCTTCAACGCCATAGAATACAGGCCGGTAGAGCTTTCCTGAAAAATTTACAGGAGAACCATGTGTTAGATGACCTCCATGCGACAGATCAAAGCCCAAAATGGTATCACCTGGTTGAAGACAGGCCTGATAAACTGCGGCATTAGCCTGACTCCCACTATGAGGCTGTACATTGGCATAGGCGGCGCCAAAAAGTTCCTTTGCCCGGTCGATGGCTAGTTGTTCTACCTTATCTACTACCTCACATCCTCCATAGTACCGTTTGCCGGGGTATCCTTCCGCATATTTGTTGGTAAGGACCGATCCTGCTGCTTCCATCACCTGCGGGCTGGTAAAATTCTCGGAGGCGATTAGTTCAATACCATTGATCTGACGTTGCTTCTCGGCTTCTATGAGTTCGAAGATTTGATGGTCTCTCTCCATGATGTAATCTGGTTCTTAAATGAAGGGTAAAAGTACGAATTGCAGCATTTAAAATCGGAATTAAATAATATATTTGAATCTATTTTATCAAATAAAAATTAACAATCTATCAATGTCGATTCGCGCAAATGATCCCACGCTTACATCCTGGCTCCCGGTGGAGGCAACATCAGATTTTCCCATACAAAATATACCTTTTGGAGTTTTTCTCACGCCAGATGACGCCATAACCATCGGTTCGCGAATAGGAGATTATGCCATCGACCTTGGTGCACTGCATCAGCTGGGCTATTTTGAAGGTATCCCGCTGACCGATGATATCTTTCTTCAGGATACCTTAAACGACTTTATTTCTGATGGGAAAAAAACATGGAGATTGGTCAGGAACCGTATAAGCGAAATCTTTGAAGCCTCGAATCAAAATCTGAGAGATCGGAAAGATCACCGCGACGCAGTGCTTTTTACCATAGCTGAGGTAGAGATGAAATTACCGGTTCAAATCGGGGATTATACCGACTTCTACTCGAGTAAAGAACACGCGACCAATATCGGAAAGATGTTCAGGGACCCGGAAAATGCCTTGTTGCCCAATTGGCTGCACATTCCAGTGGGATATCATGGTAGAAGTTCTACCATTGTACCCAGCGGCATCAATATTAAACGCCCAAGCGGACAGACTATGCCCAAAGGTGCCGACCAACCGGCCTTCGGTCCTTCCAAAATGGTCGATTTTGAACTGGAAATGGCTTTTATCACCACCGATGCCAATGCCATGGGCGAATCCATACCGGTTGATCAGGCCGAGCAACATATTTTTGGGTTGGTATTATTTAATGACTGGAGTGCCCGTGATATTCAAAAATGGGAATATGTGCCATTAGGCCCTTTTCTTGCTAAAAATTTCGCTTCTTCCATTTCGGCCTGGATCGTTACCTTGGATGCGCTGGAGCCCTTTAGAGTTAAGAGTCCGGAGCAAGATCCTAAACCCCTGCCCTACTTACAACATAGTGGAAATAACAGTTTTGATATCTCTCTAGAGGCCGCAATCGAAACCCCTGAAGGAAATTCTACTACGGTAGCAAGGTCTAATTTCAAATACATGTACTGGTCTATGGCTCAGCAATTGGCGCATCACACCGTAAATGGCTGTAAGGTAAATAGCGGCGATATGATGGGAAGTGGAACAATTTCCGGTACGGGAGAGGAGTCTTTTGGTTCGATGCTCGAACTGGCCTGGCAGGGCACCAAACCACTCACCCTCAATAACGGGGAAACCCGCACTTCAATTCAGGACAATGACACGGTCGTAATGAAAGGATACTGCTCACGAAACGGCCATCGGATAGGTTTTGGAGAAGTGCGTACACAGCTACTTCCCGCCTGAGTGTAAATCTGCAAAATAATCTCCTGAAATAGACAGTTCGTCGAACATATACGAACCCTTATCGTTTTTCGTTATCAATGAGTAAGGTTTTGGCATGGCTATTGAATTTTACCTCCCAAACCACAAAGCAACATACCATGAAAAAAGCATTACTTATTTCTACGACATTGGTTTTTCTGATCTCCTGCGGGGGGGTTAAAAGGACCCAGGAAGCGGTAAACACTGGGAACTATATCCAGGCTATTAACCGCGCGATCAACAATTTAGCAGAGAATAAGACCAAAAAGTCTCATCAGGCTTATATTCTATTGTTGGAAGACGCCTTTGAAAAGAATACACAAAGAGAATTGGAGAATATCCGATTTTTGGAAAAGGATGGTAATCCGGCCAATTACGAGTCGATTTATACCACCTATACCACTTTGAAGCATATCCAGGAGAGAATTTCACCACTCCTGCCCTTGCCCATTTTCGAAGAAAACAGGAATGCACATTTTTCCTTCAGGGATTATGATAATTCACTCCTGACGGCTAAAACCAATCTCTCCGAATATTTATATGATCATGCATCCAATTTATTGGAGAATGCCACCTACAAACAAGATTTCAGACAGGCATATGAAGATTTTAAATATCTGGAGGAGATCAATCCGGGTTATGCCGATACCAAGGCCAAAATGGAATTGGCCTATGACAAAGGACTTGATTACGTAAAAGTTCATGTTATCAACGATACGGAGCAGGTTGTTCCTAAGCGACTCGAGCAGGAGCTCTTAAATTTCAACACGCTTGGATTAAACGATCTCTGGACTCAATATCATACGAATCCGCTTAAAAGTATTAAATACGATTACGAAATGCAGGTGGCCTTTAGGGATATCAGCATTACTCCTGAACAAATTCGGGAAAAGCAACTGATAAAAGAAAAACGGATCAAAGATGGGTATGACTATGTTTTGGATGACAATGGAAACGTTATGAAAGACAGCCTTGGAAACGATATCAAGGTAGATCGTTATACCAGTGTTCAATGTAATTTTTATGAGTTCACCCAGTTCAAAGCCGCCCAGGTAGTCGGTAATGTGAGCTATATAGATCTGAGTAGCCAGCAGCAGTTAAATTCATATCCACTGGCCAGTGAATTTGTCTTCGAGCATGTTTATGCAAATTATCAGGGAGACAGAAGGGCCATCGACACAGAATTGGTTCCCCTGCTCGAGGTAACCCCCGTACCCTTCCCGTCGAACGAACAAATGGTTTTTGAAGCGGGCGAGGATCTCAAATCGAGATTAAAAGAAATTATTGTCCGTCAGAAATTCAACTAAATTAAAATCCCGGGTCATCTGATCCGGGATTTTTTTTATAGAAATGGCGAGAGTTCCATTTCCGGAATACCACCATGCGAGTTATGTGCTACTACAGCGCCATCTTTAATCACCAGTAACTGCGGAGATTCATGGCGCACCCCATATTTCAGAGCAATCTCATTTGAAACGGGCCTGGAACGATGTATATCCAGAAAATAAATATCTACCTTCTCTTCCTCATGCCTATAGCCCTTGGTAAACATGTTTAATACCATACTGCTTATACCGCAACTTGTCGAATGCTTGTAGACCAATTGAGTTTTTTGAAAGGATCCGCGATCTATGGCCTCTAATTGATCCATTTCGGTAAGTCCGATCCATGGCAATGAACTTCTCTTCGCATCTTCCTGTTCTCCAAATAATCTTCTAAAATAGCTCATAAATAATAAGAATATTCAGCCCATGACTCGTATAGTCAACTGACGAATTGTCTTCGAATTATAAGAATTTACAGACATTTTGTCTGTTTCAATTCAATGGTAAGGTTGTTGTCCTTAACATTTCAAAAATAAGCATAAAGAAAGTATTAAATAAGCGATATGAATATTAACAATTTTACCATAAAATCACAGGAAGCCATACAACATGCCCAGCAGTTCGCCCAGTCTCTGGAGCATCAGCAGATCGAAAACGAGCACCTTTTCAAGGCCGTCTCGGAGGTTGATGAGAATGTCCTTCCTTTTATCTTGCGGAAACTCAACGTCAATGTTGCACTGGTGAATCAAATCCTGGAAAGCGAACTCAAAAACTTCCCGAAAGTAAGTGGTGGTGATTTGATGTTTTCCAATGAGGCCGGTAAGACCTTGAACAATGCTTCGATTCTGGCAAAGAAAATGAAGGATGAGTTTGTAAGTATTGAGCATCTGATACTGGCAATTTTTAAATCGAAAAGCAAGATTGCACAAATCTTAAAAGACCAGGGTGTAAGTGAAAAGGATTTGATGGCCGCTATTACGGAGTTACGCAAAGGTGGGCAAGTCACCTCCCAAAGCGCTGAAGAAACCTATAATGCCCTTAATAAATATGCGCGTAACCTGAACGACCTTGCCGACAATGGCAAACTGGATCCTGTAATCGGGAGGGACGAAGAGATCAGACGAATACTTCAAATACTTTCCAGGCGAACAAAAAACAATCCTATGCTGGTAGGAGAGCCCGGCACGGGGAAAACTGCTATAGCAGAAGGCCTGGCGCATAGGATTATTCAGGGTGATGTTCCGGAGAACCTAAAAGACAAGATCATATATTCCCTGGATATGGGTGCCTTGATTGCAGGGGCGAAATATAAAGGGGAATTTGAGGAGCGCTTAAAGGCGGTTATAAAAGAAGTTACGGGTTCTGATGGCAATATAGTTTTGTTTATCGATGAGATCCATACCCTGGTGGGTGCCGGTGGCGGGCAAGGAGCTATGGATGCTGCGAATATTCTAAAACCCGCGCTTGCCCGGGGTGAGCTCAGAGCCATTGGTGCAACCACACTCGATGAATATCAGAAGTATTTTGAGAAAGATAAGGCACTCGAACGACGCTTTCAGAAGGTGATGGTTGATGAGCCCGATACCGAAAGTGCGATTTCCATCCTCCGTGGTTTAAAAGAAAAATATGAAGCACATCACAAGGTTAGAATCAAGGACGAAGCTGTTATTGCGGCTGTTGAATTATCCCAACGTTATATCACCAACCGTTTTCTACCCGATAAGGCGATTGATCTGATGGACGAAGCAGCCTCAAAACTGCGTATGGAGATCAATTCAAAACCTGAGGAATTAGATGTACTCGATCGCAGGGTAATGCAGCTCGAAATCGAGATCGAAGCGATAAAAAGAGAAGATGATAAAGCCAAACTAAAAGCACTGAATATAGACCTTGCGAACCTCAAAGAAGAACGCAACGAGATTTTTGCGCAATGGGAAAGCGAGAAAACGGTGGTCGAAAATATTCAAAAGACTAAGCAGGATATTGAAAACTTCAAACTAGAAGCTGAAAAAGCTGAGAGAAGCGGAGATTACGGCAAGGTTGCAGAACTCCGTTATGGTAAGATCAAGGAAGCGCAGGAGAAACTCGATGAGCTTCAAAAGGAGCTGCAGCAGCAACAAAAAGGGGGTACACTGATCAAAGAAGAAGTGACCAATGAGGATATTGCCGAAGTGGTTGCAAAATGGACAGGAATTCCGGTCACCAAAATGCTGCAAAGCGAACGCGAAAAACTCCTCGGTCTCGAAACCGTATTACACAAAAGAGTGGTAGGACAAAATGAAGCCATTGAAGCTGTAGCCGATGCGATCAGAAGAAGCAGAGCAGGATTACAGGATGAGCGGCGCCCTGTGGGTTCCTTCTTGTTCCTCGGCACCACAGGTGTAGGGAAAACCGAACTGGCCAAGACCCTGGCCGCGTATTTATTCGATGATGAAAACGCGATAACCCGAATCGATATGAGCGAATATCAGGAACGCCATGCGGTTAGCCGACTGGTGGGTGCCCCTCCCGGGTACGTGGGATACGATGAAGGCGGTCAACTCACGGAAGCAGTACGGAGAAAACCATATTCTGTGATATTGCTCGATGAAATTGAAAAAGCCCATCCCGATACCTTTAATGTTCTGCTTCAGGTTCTTGATGAAGGCCGGCTTACCGACAACAAAGGTCGGGTTGCAGACTTTAAAAATACGATCATCATCATGACCAGTAATATGGGAAGCCATATTATTCAGGAAAAATTTGAGGAAAGTACCGATATTTATAATGCAACAGAGTTGGCACGCGTTGAGGTAATGGGGCTATTGAAAAAGACCATAAGACCCGAATTCCTCAACAGGATAGATGATATAATAATGTTTACGCCACTAAACAGGGAGGATATCACGAAAATTGTAGAACTCCAGTTGAAACAGCTTAAAAAACTGGTGGCCAAACAACATATCACCATCGATGCTACCCAGGAAGCAATAACTTATCTGGCCCATAAAGGCTATGATCCGCAATATGGAGCACGTCCGATCAAGCGTCTAATCCAAAAGGAAGTGCTCAACAGTCTCTCTAAAGAACTGTTAAGCGGAAGGATCACCTCAGATAGTATCGTATTACTCGATGCATTTGATGATAAACTCGTATTTAGAAATCAAAGTGAATTGGTAGAATAAGTTTTATGCTTATTTACATAAGGAATACCCCGGTGCTAAAAGCATAGGGGTATTTTTTTTTGAATATATACCACACAGTATATAGTTTTTTTATATTCGTAGAAAATTGCACCTCTATGACCACCAAAGCCGAACGCACAACTGCTTATATAATAGAGACGGTGGCCCCTATTTTTAACAAGCACGGTTATGTGGGTACCAGTATGAGCGATCTCACCGATGCCACCGGTCTTACAAAGGGTGCGATCTATGGTAATTTTGAGAATAAGGAAGCTTTGGCCCTGGCTGCCTTTGAATATAACAGCACAAAGCTTTTAATGGCTCTTGATGAATGTCTATCCGGAGAACCCAGTGCGCTTAAACAATTGGGTAAACTAACCGGCTTTTACAGGCATTATGATGAGTTTACCGATGAAATGGGGGGCTGTCCGGTGCTCAATGTGGGCGTAGATGCCAATTTCAACAACCGGCAACTGGCGAGTGCTGCCAGGGAAACCGTCCGGACTATCGAAGGAAAGATTGCCCTTGTCCTGGAAAATGGAGTCCGTAACAATGAAATCAAGCTTCCAGTTCCTCCTCTGCAATTCGCCAAACAACTCTTTACCATGATCCAGGGTGCGGTGGCTATGGCAACGATAAGCAATGATCGGAAATACCTGATCAATACCGTAGCCTACCTCGACGTACTTATCAGCAGAGAAATCAGTAAATAGATTTATTTGGGCAACATTCTGAAAATCCAGGTATCCCCTTCATAACGACCATTAAATTTGCTGTCTCTCGCTCTTCGGGCCTCCTGAATGCTATCGTATCGCTGAAGGTAGACATAGTTATATTTGTTGGCCGCTCTGTAAAACGATTTAGGATCGAGTCCTTGTTGGGAAAGTGTTTTCATAAAGGCCTCATAATAGCGTTGGGTTCCAAAAACATTCGCTACCAGATAATATCCGGGCTGTAAACCTTCTTCGGCCGTAGCCTCCTGGTACTTTTCATCTTCTTTAGGAGCTGTTTCCTTTTCTGCTGCGATTCGTGCTAATTCGGCCTGTTCCTGAACCGCGGCAATCGAATCCCTGACAAACTCTTCTCGGGCTATTCTGGCCTCTTCTGCCAGCCGTTCTTCTTCTCGCTGGCGGGCGAGTTCAGCTTCTCTGGCAAGGGCCGCTGCAGCCAGGAGTTCTGCCTCTTTTCTTCTTTCTTCTTCAGCGATCTCTTTTGCGATCTCCTCCTCGGTCTTTTGGGCTAATTCTTCTTCTTCCTCTTCTTCTTCCGGCAATTCTTCTTCCTGGAATTGAGGCCCTATAAAGAATGATGCCGCAATCTCTATACTCGGATCAACTCCATCCAGTTCGGATCGTGTGCCGAATTCCATAAGCGCCCCGATTGAGATTTTTTTCATGAATCTCCCGCCAAGACCTGCCGAAAATCCATAGAAAGTACTATAACCTACCTGAGTATAGAATTTAGAAGTTGAAACAAGAGTATTAAGTCCTAATTGCTCATCATATCCCGGAATGCTTTTGAGGTAAACCACCGGTCTGATATAACTGTTTTCTGTAGTTCCGAAAGCGGTGATAGGAACTTCGAAGCCTGCATGACCATAATAAATTTTCTCGCCAGGCTGGCTAACCTTTTCGCCGACCGATATGTTGTAATCAACAAGATTCTCTACCGAAATACCGGTATTAAACCTCCCTACACTAAATTGTAATCCCGGTGCCATTTGTATGATGAAATCACTTGAACTACTCAGGGGTACAGGAGGATTTGGGTTCATCAAAAGTCGCTCATCGGCTATTTTTCTTTGGTATGCATACAAATTGACCCCAAAGGCGATTTGGGCATTATTTTTCAGATCCAGGCCATAAGCATAATTGAACGCCCCTCCTCTTTGAACATAATAACTCGTGTTGTGCTGAAAGAATGCTATGCCTCCTGCCGATTCTTTTTTTAACCTTCGGCTATAGTTCAGAAAAATTGTGGAGGGATCTGCATCGATACTTTGCCATTGCCACCGTGTCCATAAAGCCACGGATTGGGGATTATTCCTGTTCAATGAAAAAACAGGGTTCAAAAAACTCGAATTATATTCGGTTAATGTATGCTGACGAAAATCAGGAGGCAGCTCTAAACCCTGCGACCAGGCCATGCAAGAAAGCAGCGCGATATGGATCTGTAATAGGCGTTTCAACGGCAGGTCGGATTAAAAGATAATAAATTAAATACTATTTTTACTGATATTCAGTTAGATAATAGCAAGAGAACAAAATTACGTAAACCTAGCCTTTATGAAAACATTTAAACCGCTAATGTTCATATTTTTATGGGTTATAATCGTCGGATGCAAAGATGACAACCAGAATATGAACCTGGAAACAGAGGCACCAGTGTCTACATTTTACCTCATCAGGCATGCCGAAAAAGATCGGAGCGATCCTGAAAATATAGATCCTGAATTAAATCAAAAAGGTCTGGGAAGAGCCATGCATTGGGCAGAAATACTGGAAGATGTTAGTCTCGATGCCATTTATTCCACAGATTACGAAAGGACAACCATGACAGCAGC
>JBDNAQ010000226.1:0-8814 GCA_039768345.1 Flavobacteriaceae bacterium | reverse complement strand
TTTCTGTGCCACAATAGAGACATTTATTGTGATTTCCCCAGGAAACGCCTTCTCCCGACTTAAAGGCCTCCATCATTTTCGGTTCATCATGATAAAGTGAGGTAATAGCATAGAACGCTCCGGTCATAAATACGGGGCTTTTTCGATTTCCAAAGGCCATCGTTTGTTCCGGCGTCATATGATAGTTATTATCCTGTTCGTTGTATTGAACATAACCTGAAGCCGCCTGAGCTGCCAACCATTCTCTTACATATCTTTCTGCCGTACCTGTTGCCGAGGCCAATTGCTCGGAAGACAAAGGTCCTTTTTCAGAAAGCGTAGTGTAAAGCCCCAGCTTGTCGCCTATGGTGATCAAAGGACCATTAGCGGCCGCGCCCATTTCAACAACAATTTTACCGAGTAGTTCATGCAGTTTTTCTTCGTTAATTTCCATGATTAATGATTATTGATTAATAGTTGATTGTCTCCTGTGGAACAATTGTCTGCAGGAGTGTAAGTAGTTGAAAATAAATAAGTAAGACTGCTGGTATTGTATAATTGGGATTAATGACAGTAATTACTGTCCGAAAGTAGGCTTATAATTACCGGCATAGACAAAAACACGTCCTGGCTTAATTGAATGTGATCTGTCTGCAGAGATTAATTATCTGGGAAATCGCTAAGTGCCATATTTATTATTTCATTCAGCTTGTTGATCTGAATGATGGCCTTTTGATAAATAGTATCTTTTCCCATAGAAAGGTAGCGAACCTCGTAAATGATATTTTGGATTTGTGGACTATAAAGCTTGTCTGGCTCCAGGATACGGTCGGGTCGCGACAATTCAAAAGAATTATAGTTCATCACCCCGTTCATTTCCTTTGAAAGTTCATCGATAATGATAGACCAATTCAATTCTTCCAGATGATTGATCCTGTTATACGTGTTCTCAAGTTTTTTGATACGCATAGGGATCTCTTGGTTTTTCAGGAGCTTTAAGTCACCACTGTTCACCAGCGTCTCATAAATGTTGCCATTGCCGTTAAAGTCGGAATACTGAGACATCATCATGACCAGGTAAGCCAGTGTATCTATGGCTCGCCTGTTTTTATTACTGATAAGTCGGTTGGCATGCTCTAACTGTCCCAAGGTCATCCGGTTAAAGGCCTGCATCTCCAGGAGTTCTTTTTTATCTTCGGAGATCTGTGTACTTATATTCCGATAGGTCTTGGCTTCCTCCTGCCGTTCAATTTTATGATTGTTCCAGTTATTGATCTGGAGGGCAATTAAGATACCGACCACCACCAGGAATATTTCGCCAAGTGCATAAAGGGAATATGTGCTAAACTTCTTGTCGTTCAAGAGTTGCTTTCTTATAATTCTAAAATAATGGATCATAAGGATGATGCATCAGTCTGAGTAGCAAAGGCTAATCATGTCAAATGTAGACGCCCACCCTTGTATATAGAATGACTTATGTCATATTCGACTGATCGATTGAAGTCCTGTTTACAGTGAAATAGCGGGCTACTGCTTTACATTTATCAGCACCGATTCGCAGCTTTTCAGGTCGGAGTTTAAGACAATTTCTTCGGTACTACTGTTATCCTTGATCTTGATCGATACTGTATTCGGTGGGAATTTGCCCAGATTATGGGCATAGAGAAACAGATCGTTTTTTTGCTCGGTGTCCAGATCTATTTCGAATACTACCTCGCGGTAGGTCAACAGGTGCTTTTTAATCACCTCTTCACCATTGAGATATATAGAAACCAGGTCACCATCCTGTCGTCCGTGATCCCAAAGAATAATCTGGATATGTCCGCTGTCTACTACAAGTTCTTTTACATATGAAATCGTACGACCGGCAAATGTCTTCCTCACCGGGGTAATCTCAACTTTATTCTCCGCAATAGTGGCTGTTGTTTCAACTGGCCGCCTGGTTACGACCTCTACGGGCCTGGATTTTTCTTCTTTTCTAACTGCCTTTTCAATAGTGAAGAAGGGGGTGGCAAATTTCGCAACATGGTACTTGTTTACAGGCTGTTGCTCTATACCCATTATTCTGTAATTAGACCCTGCCGGTAATCCTCTTCTCAGCTCTATACCGTTCTCATATTCGGTATTTTTAAACGTTCCCAGATCCTGGACTACCATATCGTCTTTTACCAGGAAGAAACGAATAGGTTTACTTTTATCGATATTCGAGGCCTCCCATTTAATATCAACAGGCCCGGGTTGTGTCCACACTGTAGCTGCATCGGGATAAGTTATTTTTATACCCGATCTGAAACTGATCCTGTCATTGATCCTCGACTGGTTCAACCGATCCATAGATTTCTTAAAATCCAGATAGGGGCGATAACCCGCCAGACCGATTTGTCCTTCTTCCAATAAACGATACCATTCTTCCAACAACGGCAGCGCTTCCACCCACGCAATTTGATCGGGATACCTTTTTTCAATTTCCCGAAGTTTTGCCAATACCTTTTTCTTATTCTTTTCTTCAGTGACAGATTTTTGATGGTCTTCCTGGCTATCCAACAATTTTCTGGCAACTTCGAGTTTTGAGTAACCATATCTGTTTTCCAGGAATTGTAATGATTCTTCGAGACTCAAGTCGTTAGTCTGCTGATAGTTCTCCGCTATTCTGAATGCTTTTTGGTATTCGGTCAGACTACTATTGATCGTAGCCTTGGCGAGTTTGGAAACCACAGTTTCTGGGCTGTTAAGCGCCTGGCTCAGCATTTCCAGAAAGAGTCCCTTTGAGATGTTATCGCCCATATTACTATAGCCACCCTGATAATAGTCAAAGGCCAATCCGGGAGATTCGAGTAAAACATATTTATCGTCGTTACGGCCTAGAGATGATAAATCCTGATAGGCGGATAGCAACTTGGTTCTTGTACCCGCTTCCCAGGGGGACGGTTCTTCTGAAATTATCTGCTTACTTAAGGAAACAGGATCATCTGTATCTCCGGTTTCAGTAATATTATGAGGGTAGACCAGGTGTAAATATAGACCGCAGAACAGCCAGAATATGATTTTCATTTTAATCAGTTTGGGACGAATGATCTTCTATTGGGTCAATCGTATATAGATAACAGAAATCATCGATGAATATTATCTTTTTATCGATGAAATGCATACAATCAGTGTATTTTGCGTATTGACCGCATTTTTTGGTGGGTTATAAGGCCGTTGAAGTTCAGCAATTATCAGCGGCAGGTCCGATCAGGGTTGGCATACATCAAAACTGCAATAATGTATTATCACGGCTTCTTGCGAACAGGGATCCAGATCTCTTCCTCCGAATCGGGGTCATTATTCTTATATTTTTCTCCTAAAATTTCGAAATGAGGACGTACGTCTAAGAAATAGCCTGATGCGGGCAACCATTCGCCATATATATAGTGGAAAATATCAGGATTACCGGAATATCCCTTATACAGGAAAACAGCATATAATCCTGACGGTATCTCCAGTAACTCCATTCTATCAGGGATCGTATTTACGGCATCGACTTCTGCTGCTGCCCACTTTATGAATTTGGTGGTAGGATCAAATTCATCAAAATAATTTGATGGGTAGATTTGTACCGCCCACAGATCATTCGATACAACCGATTGTACTTCGGTGCGTCGGGGCATAAAATTTCTCCAGAGCAAGCTTGTTTGGTTTAACGCCACAGACATTTCCATTGGCATCCCCAGTAATTTCTTTTCAGGAAGTTCCCTGATGACAGCTTCTATCTTCGCCATGACAAATTCTGATGATCAGTCCTTGAGCTCTGGTATGGGCTCGTTCATCAATTTGGAACTCAGATAGGAGTAGATGCTGGCCATCATAAAAGCTTGCTGGTCGTTGGTGGAGGCAGCGCCATGTCCGCCTTCAATGGTCTCATAATACCAATATGGGTGCCCCATAGCTTTCATTTTAGCCGCCATTTTCCGGGCATGTCCGGGGTGAACCCGGTCGTCTTTGGTAGAAGTGACGAAAAAGACCTCAGGGTATACCTGGCTATCCTTCAGATTGTGATAAGGCGAATATTTTTTGATAAAGGCCCAGTCTTCCTCTTTGTCGGGATCACCATATTCACCCATCCAGCTGGCTCCAGCCAACAATTTATTGTATCGCTTCATATCGAGCAACGGAGCCCCGATGACCACAGCTTTGAACAGATCTGGTCTTTGGGTATAGAGTACACCAGCCATAAGCCCGCCATTGCTCCAGCCAAAAGCCCCGATATGCTCAGGTGAGCTGATCTGCCTGCTGATAAGGTCCTCGGTTACGGCATAGAAATCGTTATAGCAATTTTGCTTCTTTTCAAGTCGGCCTGCCTGATGCCAGGCCGGGCCATACTCACCACCACCACGTATATTGGCAAGTACATAAACGCCACCTCTTTCTAACCATCCCAGACCGATAGTATAACTATAGCTGGGTTGCACCGAAACACCGAATCCGCCATAAGCATAGACCAGCGTTGGATTTTTACCGTTGAGCACAATGTCTTTATGACGAACTACAAAATAGGGTACGGAAGTACCGTCGGCAGAGGTCGTAAAATGCTGATCGATAACCAATTCTGAGGCATCGAAGAAATCTTTTAATTTTTTAACCTGATCCATCCCGTTCTCATCGGCATGAAATAGTGTACGGGGGGTGATAAAATTACTGTATAAAAGAAAATGGTCGTTGGTCTCATTGCTGGAAGACATCAGGTTGATACTTCCGAAGGTGGGCGTTTCGAGCGATTTCCCTTTCCAGACACCATCTTCTAATCGATAACGAAGAAGTTTGTTTTGTACATCCTCCATAATATTGATCGTGATAAAGTCTTTTGATCCGCTCATTCCCACGTAGCTCGATTTATCATCTGGAGTATATATCGTATTTACCTGGAACTGGCCATCTAAATTATCAAGGAGATCAAAACTGACAAGCGACCCCTGTTCATGGGTTGCGTTTTCGCGTTCCCAGTCAGACTGAAGCGATAATACTACCTGGCCTTTATGGTAACCCTGAGCCTGTGCGTTTTTAGGGTAATTAACCTGTTTGAACTTATCCCCGTCTAAATAGTATAATTCCGATTCCCAGAATGTTATCATCCTGTAAAGAAAAAGATGTGTTTTTCCGTCGTCATAGTAGGAGAGACCAAAAACCCCCACATGATCCGGATCGGTTTCAAAAATCTTTTCCGCATTTTCAATTTTTTCGCCGCGCTGAAGCAGCTTAACCATCCTTGGATATCCTGAAGTAGTTAGGCTACCCTCGCCAAAATTCCTGGAGACCATTACATTGTCCTGATCGATCCAGGATACGCCCCCTTTACTGGATTCGAACATGAAGCCGTCTTCAGAGAATTCTTTTGTTTCTGGGTTGAATTCACGGATTACATTCTCATCTGTACCTCCGTCCGATAATGAGAGAAGGCAATATTTATTCTCCGGTGGCAACCAGGTGGCTCCGGCAAAGACCCATTTTTTGTTCTCTGCTGCAGATAATTTATCTAAATCGAGCACTACTTCCCATTCCTTGCCATTATTGAGATAAGCAGTTAAAGGCATACGACGCCAGAGACCTCTTTCATTCACATCGTCCTGCCAGAGGTTATACACATAATCACCGACGATCGTAGGAAATGCAATCCTGTCTTTATCATTAAAAGCCCCGACATATTTCTGTCTAAGCTGTTCAAAACCGGGATAAGCCTCCAGCTTTTCTACAGTTTCTGCGTTCTCAGCTCTAACCCAGTCTAGTGGTTGTTCTCCTTCAATCTCTTCGAGCCATATATGCGGGTCGTCCTGTTCCTGGGCTGTTGTAATCTGAATAGAACATAATAGTGTAGTAAAAAGCAGGGGTAGTAAAGCGTATTTCATTGTATCTGTTTTTTATGGAATCTTTTCCTTTTGGAATAAATCCGGCCTAAAGTACAAATTATGGACCGCACTCACTAAACGGCTTAATAGTTTAACAGTAATATTGATTATGCAAAATAATAATCCCTTCACCAGGATTTCTCCATAAGAAAGTCGTCCATAACAAATCCATTTCCGATATCGATCACCAAAGGTTTTACTTTTCTAAAACCCAACTTACTGTAAGCAGCAATAGTTTTGGTATTATTTTTATTCACCGTAAGGCTGATCTGTTTCAGACCGTTGTTAGCTGCTTCATCTTGTATAAAATCCAACATTTTGCCTCCCAGACCCTTGCCCCGCAAGGACTTCCGCAGGTATATCTTACTGAGAAAAAGTTCGCTTTCCTTCAGATAAAAACTAAAATACCCTGCCGGGCTGTTATTAAGAAGCAGGAGGTAATAGCTGGCTCCTTCATCGATCTGAGATTTGATCGCTTCGGCCGACTGAAAGTTAAGCAGCATATAGTCTACCTGATCCCTACCAATTATAGGGGTATAATGCTCCCTCCATATTGAATCAGCAAGTGCAACAACTAACGCAATATCATCTGTGCCAGTTACTGCTCTTATTTCTTTTTCCCTTTCCATGGTGCTGTAAATTTCCTTCCCGGACAATATGTGATCCCGTAAAGTATTCCTTTCTCCAGGTAAGCTGTATGATAATATGTATGGTTTTGATCTTTGGTGCTGAATGATAAATAAAGCCTTTCCCAGTTTCTGTTTAGCATTCCATCTTCCACAGGGCTACCATAGAAGCTCCCCTCAATACTATTTTGGTCGATTTGACTGATTTTAAAGGTCTGATAATAGCCTTCTGAATCGGGAGTAGGGCGAAGATCAATTTTCCATTCCCCAATGAGGTCTTGCTCTTGACAAAACACAAAAGAAGAAATTAAAATCATAACTATTTGAATACTATTTTTCATCGGTTTTTGCTTAAACATACATAGGATCATTTAAACTATTATCAGAAAGTATATTATTGAGATCATCAAGTATCATTTATATCAAGCCATCAGTTGAAACGGGAAAAAAGAAGCTCAGTAAAAAAGGTACCATATAGACTCTAAAAAGAACAATAAGTGTTAATGCCCCCAGGACTTTAATTACGCGTAAAAAGGGCCTGTCGTCCTCAAAGAATGAAATATAAGCCCAACTCATTATTGCTATCATAAGTAGGGTAATGAAATTCCCTGACAGATATATTCCGAATACATGCCTCATGATAAAGCTAAAAATGATATTAAATATCAGTGCTATGCTAATGAAATAAAAAGATACAACCAGTAATTCTGTGTAATTATATTTAAGTTTTCTAAAGAAAATTTTAAATGCTATCGGGAAAAGAAGAAGTTGAACGACATTGACGGAAAGAGCATATTCCGTACCCAGCAAATAATTATAGTACTGCATATTATCATACAAATGCTCGGGTATCACCGAAGGATAATAGGCATAATATTCACGAATAAGTTCTTTGGCGGGCGAGAGATAATCTATTAAGGCTTGAAAAGCCAGGGTGATGATCAGAAATCGACTGGGTGCTGTAAAACGCTTGCGCATTCCCTGAATAAAACTTCTGGCCACTGTTCCGGGCTTGTAAGACAACTGCCATAAGGTATAGAAAAACCCTCTGTGCAGGTCGAACTCATCGTCAATAAACTTACCTATTAGGGCGAATAGTTGAAGTCTCGAATTGCTGATTTTTCGCTGTCCGCAATTAGAGCAAAAATTCTCCTGAAATTCGCGTCCACAATTTTTGCATGTCATAGCATTAGTAGGGTATTGATGATTTTTATAGGAAACTGGTTAAAAGTAAAAAACTTACTGCATTAATTCCATATTCACGGCTCTAATCAATTGTTTTTCTGGCTTGGTGAAGTGACTTTTATCATATTTTTCGGACTGAAGTTCAACTAAGTTTGTCTACGTTAATTCACAGATAAAAACAAATCACAAGACATGAGAAGAAAAGTCCTGATCATGGGGGCCGCCGGTAGAGATTTTCATAATTTCAACACGGTTTTCCGCGATAATGAGCGCTACGATGTATTGGCTTTTACAGCCACGCAAATCCCTAATATCCTGGATCGTAAGTATCCTGCCAGCCTGGCAGGAAGCCTATATCCCAACGGCATTCCTATCTATGATGAAAAAGACTTAACGGAGCTGATTCATAAACTCCATATAGATGATGTTGTTTTTTCCTATTCCGATGTTTCTTACGATTATTTGATGCACAAATCGGCTATTGTAAATACTGCGGGCGCCAATTTTGTGCTGCTGGGGCGTAAGGATACCGCCATTAAGAGTAAGAAGCCACTGATCAGCGTGGGAGCCACGCGTACCGGTTGTGGAAAAAGCCAGACTTCGAGAAGAGTGGTCGAAATCCTCATGGAACAAGGCTTAAAAGTAGTGGCCATACGTCATCCAATGCCGTACGGAGATCTGGAAGCTCAACGGGTGCAACGATATGCGCAATTAGATGACCTGAAGCGATACGATTGCACCATTGAGGAAATGGAGGAATATGAACCTCATATCAGCCGGGGTAATGTGATATACGCCGGAGTTGATTATGAGGCTATTTTAAGGGCGGCAGAGAACGATCCGGATGGATGCGATATTATTGTCTGGGACGGTGGAAATAATGATTTCCCCTTCTATCAGTCAGATTTACATATTACAGTTGCCGACCCGCACAGACCCGACGACGGGCTTAAGTATTATCCCGGAGAGGTATGTCTTCGTATGGCCGATGTAGTGATTATCAATAAAATTGACAGCGCCAAACCGAAAGGAATCGCCAAACTCAGAAAACAAATAAGAGCTCTGGTACCTGCTGCAACAATAATTGAAGCAGCTTCTCCGATAAGTGTTGCTGATCCCTCTGTGATCACAGGTAAAAAAGT
>JBDNAQ010000225.1:0-11358 GCA_039768345.1 Flavobacteriaceae bacterium | reverse complement strand
GTTCTGGAAAGATGGTCATTGCCCTCAACATCTGTTGTGAGCAAATATAAGGGGACACTTCCAAAAATCTCTGGTTTCAATACAAAGGCACGAACTTTTACAGCTGGATTATCATAGATCTTAACCTCAACTTCAAGGCCGCTGTCTTCCAAAAAGTTATATGCCTTCTCAATAAAATTTGTCTGAAGGGTTTGGTCACGGTTGCGTCCCTGGTCGTAATAACCATATTTCCAAAGCATACCGATACCGATCATATTTTGTTTCTCCTCAAATGCTGAAAGCATATGAGAGCCAGCCAGGAAACCCAATCCTCCGGAATAGATCTTTAGTGCCTGGTGTACTGCGAATTCCATACTGAAATATGCCACACGTTTCTTGTACTGGGCATCAGGCTTGTAAGGGTGATACCATGTTCCGTAATTGCTTTGCATATAAATAGAATTTTTAAGAAGCGCTAAATATATGATAATGACCTAGAATACCCACCTATATCGTCTTAGAAATAGAAGAAGGTCTGCAAAAAAAAAATTAAGTAAAAGGAGGACGTAGTTTTAATTCAGTATTTCATCGTACTGGTCGCGGTTAGCAAGTATAGCCCGGGCACTAAGAATGGCCTCATCCTGATCGAGGTAGTACTCGTACAATCCTTCACGATAGAAATATCGCTTTACGATCTCATCTTCTAATCCCTTCTGTATCGAACTCTTATAAGAGTCAAGAGCATCGGCCTTGCTCCTGTCTATTTCACTCAGCAGCTTCTGATACTGCTGTATTACACCTTCTCCAAAGAGATACTTATCTTTTCCAACCATCGCTTCCTTGAGAACTTTTTCCGTGTTGGTCACATATTCGAAATTGCTTTTCGAAACAAAGGCCTTGAAATGTTCAAAATCCTGATCGGTGAAATCGAATGTCTTAAGTTCGGTATTGGGATGATCGTAATAATACCTTGTAGCATAATCAAAAATTGTATTGTTGCTCTGAAGGGCTTTTACCAGGGAATTGGATTTAAGTGTTTCTATTTCAAGATCGGGGAGTACACCGCCCCCATCATGAACTTTTCTCCCATTCCTGGTAGTAAATTCTTTGAATTCTGAATTCCTGACAGCATTACCGAGTTCGTCACGATTTCTGTAATCGAGCGCCTGGATACAACGGCCCGAAGTGGTATAATAACGGGAAATCGTAACCTTCAACTGTGTTCCATAAGTGAGTCGTAATGGCCTTTGAACAAGGCCTTTACCAAAACTCCTGGCCCCGATGATAACCGCTCTGTCGAGGTCCTGTAAGCTGCCGGAAACAATTTCACTGGCCGAAGCGCTGCTGCTATTGATCAAAACCGCCAAGGGTATTTCGGCGTCTTCAGCGGGGTTTTTGGTCTTGTACTCATTGTTGAACTTTTTTACTTTCGACTTGGTCGTTACTATCAGCTCGCCTTTTGGGACAAAAAGATTGGTCACATTAATTGCCTCTGAAAGTAAACCGCCGGGATTACCCCTCAGATCGAGGATAATCTGCTCTGCTCCCTGACCTTTGAGGTCCTGAAGCGCTTTTTTTGTTTGTTGAGATGCTTTTGCATTGAATTTATTCAATACGATATATCCGGTTTTATCATCAGCCATTTTGTAAAAAGGCACCGCATCTACTTCAATCGCTTCCCGCTCAATAGTAGTGGTCATGGTCTGGCCCTGCCGCACGAACGTCACGTCAACACTGGTATTTCGTGCACCTTTAAGGAGTTCAGTAGCATCGTCCTTAAAATCCGAAATAAGAATATCGCCTATTTGAATAATCTCATCCCCTGCCTTTAAGCCGGATTTGTCTGCGGGATAATTCTGATATGGCTCTATGATCAGCAGTTTATTGTTATACGAACGCACCAGCGCCCCAATTCCGGAATATTTTCCCGCATTGTTGATTTTATAAGCCTCAACATCCTGTTCATTGAGGAATTTGGTATAGGGGTCCAGATCATCCAGCATATTTTTGATGGCCGTATCCATCAATTCACCAGGATTGGTCTCATCCACATAATTCATATTCAGTTCTTTGAACAGCGTGGTAAATATTTCAATCTGTTTCGCAATTTCAAAAAAATCGTTCTTAAAACCAGTCCCTACAAACAGGATCAGGACAGCAACAATTGGTATGATTATTTTTCTACGGAGCATCTTCTCTACTTATGATTTGTTTACAAGTTTGCTAAAAACACCCTGAAGCGAATTTTCAATTTCGCCATAGGCGGGTAATTCTTTACCAAGGTATAAAATAAGGAACGCAAAGTTTCCCTCTATGTTGTTAAAAATTAGATGTTTGTTCAGCCGGTAAGCCTCTCTGAGCAGGCGTTTGACCCGGTTGCGATCTGCCGCCTTTTTGAAATTTCGCTTGGGCACGCTAACTGCGGTTTTAACCCGCACCTCCTGATTCTTATCGGCAGGCAGATAGTATAATTTTAAAGGGTATTGAGTAATGCTATTTCCTTTTTGAAAAAGCAACTCAATAGTCTTTCTCGATTTGAGTTTCTCTTGTTTGCTGAAGCTGAACGACATTGGGCTCAAATTTAAGCAATCCCGGGGGCTTTGAGCACTATGACATTTATCATATTTATCCCTAAAATAGGATTTTATCTTGCATTCATTTATATTTCCACTGCAATCATAACAATACCACCGCTTATGGGGGATTTCAATGTAAAAAAACTTTTGGGAGACGGAAATAAAACGGAATATATCTCCCATTTACTCAGCGATATTGATGCCATGGAATACATGTTGAAGAACGACATGTTCATCAAAACTCCGGTGAGAATTGGAGCCGAACAAGAGTTTTGCCTGGCGAATGAAACATGGGACCCTTCTAATAAGGCCGTTGAAGTATTAAAAGAGATCGACGATGAGCATTTTACATCCGAACTTACCCTTTACAATCTTGAAATAAATCTTGACCCCGCCGAACTTACCGATAGATGTTTCTCCGAAATGCATAAGCAGTTAAACGCGCTTCTGGATAAAGCGCAGGCTGCTGCTGAAAAATACGGCGCAAATATTATCCTTACCGGCATCTTGCCTACTGTAAGCGAAAAGTATATGGGCATGGATTATATGACCCCTATAAGGAGATACAGGGTGCTGAATGAGGCGATCAAAGAAATTCGAAAAGACGACATTGAACTCCATATCAAAGGCGTAGACGAGGTAAACCTGCATCATAACAATATTCTTTATGAGGGGTGTAATACCAGTTTTCAATCACACCTACAGATAGACCCCGATGATTTTGCGAATACTTATAACTGGGCGCAAGCTATAGCAGGACCCATACTTTCGGTTTGCACCAATTCTCCTCTCCTTCTGGGGCAGGAACTCTGGGAAGAAACAAGAATTGCGCTTTTCACTCAAAGCGTAGACACCAGGGCGAGTACTTTTATCCTGAACGAAAAGGAATCGAGGGTGAGTTTTGGAAGCGACTGGGTAACCGGATCTGTTTCCGATTTTTATAAAGATGCGGTAATTCGTTTTCGAAGCCTTCTTACTTCTGATTTTGAAGCAGAAAGTATGACCCAGTTAAAAGAGGGTAAAGTCCCCAAACTCAGGGCACTCGCACTCCATAATGGGACAATTTATAAATGGAACCGAATTTGTTATGGTATTACCGATGGTAAACCTCACCTACGGATTGAAAACAGGTATATGCCTTCGGGCCCCACAACTGCAGATGAAATAGCCAATATGATGCTTTGGGTTGGGGTGATGATAGGAAGACCAAAGGCATTCGACGAGATCCATACCAAGATGAACTTTAAAGACGTCAAGAGCAACTTCTTTAATGCTGCACGCTATGGCATGGCTGCACAATTTCACTGGGACGGTGAGTTGCTGAGCAGTCATCAGCTCCTGCTCGACCATTTACTTCCTATGGCTTACCGCGGGCTATATAGTCTTGGTGTAGCCCCCCGTGATGCGGAATACTATCTTTCTATAATAGAGAAGCGTATCCGATCTACGAACGGCTCAAGATGGATGGTGAAAGCTTACCGGAAATTGAGAACAGAATACAAGGCACCGGTGGCATTAAGAAAACTTGTGGCCACCATGTATGAAAGAAGCAAACGAAAATATACCGTTGACGCCTGGCTGTTGCCGAGGGGAGACGAATTTAAGGTGCCTAAAGAAGAACTTGCCGTTAGAGACCGGATGAATACCAGGATGATAACAGCGATGGAAAACGACAGCGCTGAACTGGTCTTGAAAATGATGCTTTGGAAGGATATTCACCATGCACCTATTCTCGACTATAATCTTGATCTGGTCGGGTTACTCACCTGGACAGATGTACAGAATTACCTTGGAAATCCGGATCAGCTGAAAGAAAGCATCAATTCGATCATGACAAAAGAGCTGGTTACCGTGGAAGCAGATACTAAGCTCTCCACGGCAAAGAAGCTGATGGAGGATAATAAGTTTAATTGTTTACCTGTTGTTCATGGGAAGCAGCTGATCGGGATAATTACTTCAAAGGATATTTAATGACACAAAATCCTCCTGACATCATAGAAGAGTTGGAAACAATACGGATTATCGGGCACATCAAAGGAGAAAAAAAAGGCCCGACGCTTGTCTTTTTTGGAGGTATCCATGGGAATGAACCATCAGGTGTCCAGGCGCTGGAAAAGGTGTTTTCCCGGCTCGGTTCAATGCAAGAAGAGCTCAAAGGGAATATAATCGGCATTCGGGGCAATATACCAGCCCTGGCAAAAGAACGCCGCTTTTTAGAGAACGATCTTAATCGTATTTGGACCCAACGAGGCATAGACGCCATCAATGAAAAAGAAACCACAGCGAGAACCACAGAGGAAGCCGAACTAGTAGAGCTACACCGTATTCTTTCTGAAATAATAGACAGTAGAACAGCGCCATTTTATTTTATTGATTATCATACCACCTCTAGTCCCACGCTTCCATTTATCACGATCAACGACGCTTTGATCAACAGGAAATTCGCGCGATTATTTCCACTACCCGTAATTCTTGGCCTGGAAGAGTATCTGGAAGGCCCTTTGTTGAGTTATATCAATGAGAAGGGCTATGTGGCGATCGGTTTTGAATCGGGGCAGCATTCTACCCGGGAAGCGACTGATAACAGCGTGGCTTTCACATGGCTTACACTGAAATTTACCGGCGTACTTCCAGCTAATTCTGAAATTGAGCAAGAACAGTACCTGGCACAATTACGCTCATCGGCCAAGGGAGATACTACATTTTATGAGGTGACCCACAGACATATAATCACTGAGGCAGATGAATTTAATATGCTACCGGGTTTTAGAAGTTTTGATCCGATCGAGGAAGGAACAAAATTGGCGTCACACAATGGAAAACAATTAAAAACCGATAAGAATACGATTGTGTTTATGCCGCTGTATCAGGAACAAGGGGAAGAAGGATTTTTCCTTATACGCAGGATCCCCAAGTGGATATTGAACCTTTCTGCCGGTATGCGGAAGCTTCGTATGGACACCTTTTTAACCTGGCTGCCAGGTATTTCCTGGGCCTCTCCTCAAAAAGACCGACTGATGGTCAATCTGAGAGTAGCCCGATTTTTGAGTAAACCGGTTTTTCATTTACTGGGATACAGAAGCAGGACCCTGGATAAAACCCATTACCTGATGACCAACCGGGAGAGAGCCGCCAAGAATAGCATGTATCGCAATACGCCCTGGTACCGCTAAACCTAAAAACTTATTCGCCTGAAGACCAGATATTGTTATTTCTATCAATATCGGCCATCAGCTGCGACGGATCAATTACAATTGCTTTTATCTCCTCCAATGGCTTGTCTATCGAAAACTCATATGTTGGAAAAGCCCAGGGCCAATCGGGGAGTATATTTC
Organism: Flavobacteriaceae bacterium; assembly: GCA_039768345.1. Lineage (GTDB taxonomy): Bacteria > Bacteroidota > Bacteroidia > Flavobacteriales > Flavobacteriaceae > JAHEJJ01. The sequence continues at coordinate 5,468 of JBDNAQ010000225.1, read as the reverse complement.
GCTTGATGTCGGGATAAGGATTCTCTTTTTCACCCCTCATCATTCTCAACGCTGTATAGAATGTTTCCCTGGTTCCGTCCTTGTACACCACTAAAATATCTAATGGCATCGGCATTAAACCCTTTCGCTCCATAACCACGATGGTTTTGTCTCCTTCACTTCTTACCGCCCCGACAGCATAATCGATCGTATTGGTGGTCTGCGTCCAATCGACCAGATACCAGTCGAGAACCAAACCTGATTTTTTCTCCGCCACCCGTTTTATGTCATTGGGAACCGGGTGTTTGAATTTATAGGTGTTGTAGTACTCCCGTACGGTTTCCATCAATTTATCCTGTCCGATAACATAACCGAGTTGTGAAAGAAAAATGGAACCTTTGCTATAGGCCGAAATCCCATAGGCAAAATTCAGATCAAACCGATCTGCATGAGTTGTCTGGGGCTGTTCCTTACCCGAACGCACCAGGGCCAGATATCCCTTATATGAACTCTCAAAAGGGTTTTCCTTTTTTTGATCAAGGATCTCATTCATGCAAAGACTTGAAATAAACGATGTAAAACCTTCATCCATCCAGGCATGCTTGGCCTCGTTTGTGGCCAATAAATGTTGAAACCAAGAGTGCGCCAATTCGTGAACTGTGACCCCTACAAGGCTTTCATAACTCCGCTCACCGGTAATTAGTGTGCTCATTGGGTATTCCATACCACCGTCACCACCCTGAACTACGGAGTACTGATCGTATGGATAAGGTCCGATATTCTTGTTAAAGAACTGCATAGCCTCCATGGTTTTAGGCTGTAACTTCTTCCAGTTTTCAAGCAATTCGGGCTTGTTCTTATAGAAAAAGTGCAAGGTAGGACCGTCGTCCATTGTAAGGCTGTCGTGTATATAATCAGGATCTGCCCCCCACATAAAGTCATGTACCTTAGGCGCAAAAAAGTGCCAGGTTAACTTTTTGCCCTTATGCTTTGCGGTTTTAGCACCCGAAGACTGGTATCCATGGCCGATCTCATCGGGGTTTTGCAAATAACCGGTTCCGCCTATCACAAAGTCCTTGTCAATAGTGATTTTAACATCGAAATTCCCCCATTCCCCATGGAATTCCCTGGCGATATATGGATCTGCATGCCAGCCTTCAAAATCATAAGCGGCCAGCTTTGGGTACCACTGGCTCATGGAAAGGGCAACCCCTTCCTTGCTGTTTCTTCCAGCCCTGCGGATCAGCAAAGGCACCTGTCCTTCGAATTCCATCAACATAGTCGAGCTTTCACCAGGAGCTACAGGACGATCCAGGCTCACTTCCAATATGGTCCCTTCTAAATGGTAGGTTACTTCTTTACCATCTTGTTTAAGGGAACTGGTATGCAGGAATCCGATCTCTCCCTCTTTTAAGGTCGATATTCGGCTTTGGCCCTGAAGCAACATGCGATCATCCGGATCGGCAACAGTTTGTAAGCGAAGGTCCATTTCGCTGCCAGGTTTAAATGCATTGAAATACATATGATAAAAAACCCGGCTCAGTGTATCTGGTGAATTATTGGTATAGGTGAGTTTCTGTGTACCCTGATAACGGTAGGTCTCAACATCCATGTCTATTTCCATGACATAGTCGACCTTTTGCTGCCAATATCCTGTTTGGGCAGACAGCAGCAAAGGAACTACTGCAGCGATAAGACCACTGAATAAAGATTTGAAGCTTTTTTGCATTGGGCTAGAGATTTATTTTGCCTTTAGATACCTGATCGGCCATTATTAGGGCATTATAAGCATTGGCCATCTTGCCAGATTTGGAAACCTGGTCAAAATTTTTGGCTTTATCCACATCGCCATCCAGCACTACAGAAGCCTTGGTACTCAATCCGGATTCCATGATGATCTTTTTTACCTGAGGCGCGGTTAGCTTGGGATAATAAGATCTGATCAGCGCTGCAATACCTGCAACGGCTGGTGCAGCCATGGAAGTCCCCCCTTGAAAATCGTACTCGTTATCGTTCAGGGTCGAATAGATCTTTCCTCCCGGCGCAAATATATCGACATTGATCTTTCCATAATTAGAAAATGTAGACACCATTTCGGAACCGTATTCTTGCTCCAGTGACCCTACGGTAATAACATTATCTGCCATTTCGGGCCCATTATTTACCTGATCGTTTGGGTAATTGGGATTGTTAGGATCGTCCAGGTCGTTCCCGTCGTTTCCGGCGGCATGTACGATCAATACGTCTTTCGAGGCAGCATATTTTATCGCCTCGTAAACCCACTCCGCGTTGGGTGAATACGATTTCCCAAAACTGCAATTGATGATTTTCGCACCGTTGTCGACCGCATAACGAAGCGCCAGGGCAATATCTTTATCGTATTCATCACCATTGGGTACCGCTCTTACGCTCATGAGCTCTACGTTTTTCGCAACACCGTTCACTCCTAGTCCATTATTTCGTTCTGCAGCGATGATTCCGGCGACATGAGTGCCATGATTTTCATCTTCCTCCCTGCTATCGGGATTCCCGTTCCCATAACCGGTATCCATTATATCGTAAGGGTCATCTCCAACGGGTTCTCTGCCATTAAATCCAACATTGTAGTGATAGTTCAGCTGTTCGGTAAAATATTCAATTCCTTCATGAAGCGTTTCAATCACATCGGGAATACTATCCTCAAATGTATACATCTGTTTCAGGACCGCAATCTGCTGCTGTAAATCCTGATCTTCGGATTTAATACCCATCACATCTTTCTTATCGTAGTCATTTTTACCGAGATGTTCTTTAACGGCGGCATCGGCACCTTTTACAGCCTGAAGGATTTGCTCATAGCGCTGTTTATTCTGCTGTGCCTCGGCATATTCGGTTTCCTGTTCGGCTTTTGCCTTGGCCTGAAGTGCAGCGTCACCGAGTTTTAACTTAAGGATCCTCGACAGTTCTAATTGCTCATTATAGGACTCTCCGAGAAAATTATAACCATGGATATCGTCTACATAGCCATTGGCGTCGTCATCTTTATTATTCCCTGGCTTCTCACCTTTATTTGTCCACAAAACTCCAACGAGGTCTTCGTGTTCAAGATCTATCCCTGAGTCCACAACGGCTACGATCACTTTTTTTCCTTTCCGACTGCCGATGATCTCCTCATAGGCTCTGTCTACGCTCATACCTGGAATGGTGTCGGATACCAGGTCGAGATGGCCCCAATGTTTCTTCTCATGCTCGGTAAGCTCACTAACCTTTAAAGGCACCGAATCGATATTTTCAACCGGTGTGGATACGAGTACCGTGCTACCACAGCCGAACAACAAAAAAGTGGTAAAAACCAAACTGAACAAAGATTTCAAAGCGGGTAATTTCATAGAGTTTATTATTTATTAGTCTTATCAAAAATCATTATTATCATTGCCATAATGCAGGGCGAAATGTACAAATTTCTTGCCAAAACGGCCTTAAACTAGTCCTGGATTGAATACCTGGTTTTAGCCAAAAACCTCATCAAACGTGTATTTGTTTTTTAAACGCTCACCTTTCTCTGTGCTCTGAAGAGTGCAAAGCTCACAATGCGCATCGTGTTCAAAGAAGAGGTAATATTCTCCTGCCACGGCATTTGTTAAAAACAAGGCTTTTTCCTTCAAACTAAATAGGGGCCTGGTGTCGTAACCCATAATATACGGCAACGGTATATGGCCCACCGTAGGGATCAAATCGGCCGTAAACACCAGAGTTTTGCCCTTATACCGAATATGAGGGATCATCTGTTTTTCCGTATGACCATCTACAAATAGTATTCCAAAACCGAGTTCTGAAGCCTCCAAAAAGGTGCTGTTCTTACGGTCTATAAAGCGTAATTGACCACTCTCCTGCATCGGAATCAGGTTTTCCTTTAAAAATGAAGCTTTCTCTCTGGGATTAGGCTCAATAGCCCACTTCCAATGCGCCTCATTGGTCCAAAAAACGGCGTTCTTAAATGTTGGCTCGTACCCGGTTCGGCCTGCATTCCAGCTGATATTCCCGCCACAATGGTCGAAATGCAAGTGCGTCATAAACACATCTGTGATATCATCAGGGTGAAAACCGAGATTTTTTAAAGATTGCTCCAGGTTATGGTCTCCCCAGCGATGATAGTAACTAAAAAATTTTTCCGATTGCTTGTTGCCAAGCCCACAGTCGATAAGGATAAGGCGGCTTCCATCTTCAATCAAAAGACATCGTGCAGCGATATCAATCATGTTATGCTCATCTGCGGGATTGGTCCTCTGCCAGAGCGATTTGGGAACGACCCCGAACATAGCCCCTCCATCTAATTTAAAATTCCCGGTTTCAACAGGATAGATCGTCATTAAGTACTTCTGATTAAAGGAGGTGCAAATTAATCAAAGATGACAGCATTCGCTCAAACAGACGGATTTTTTAACAAATCATTGATGATTCATGGTTTGCTGCAGCAATTCATTTAGTTGATTTCCGAAATAGATCATTTGCTTTATTTCCTGGACACCCAAAAGGCGTTCTTTTTTCAGGATCATCAAAGAACGTCCGTTCGATTCAACATGATAATAGGGATTGCTTTCCAGGAAGAGCACCAGTTCATCCGTAAAAATGTCTTGGATGGCCTCCTGCTCTTCGCCACTGAGGAAAAATCTCCGGTTGAAATCAGGGTGGTTTTCGATGGTTATTTCCTCAAAGCCGGCCAGCTTATAGAGCAGCTCCAACAATCCTTCTTTGTCTAAGGTAAAAACAGGGATATGATGCTTCATTCTGATGTGCATCACCGTTGTCTTTACCACTTCTCTGGCGATAAATGCACCTTCGGTGAATTCCAGATCGAGCACCTGGTATCTTTCGTCTTCACTGCTTAACTGGTTATAGTAGTAATTGATTTCACGGTTTTGAAAAAACACAAAATCCTGCAGAAAATTGGTCTCTTCATTCTTATTGGCGATATAAGACCATTTATAATCTATGGCCGTTTTTTCAAGATCAGACTGGCGCTTGGTAAAATATCGTTCTATCGGTTTTAAAGCCGATAGAGGTAATATTTTTCTTATGGCAAAAGGGTGCACAGAATCGGCCTCATGCTTGTCCAAACCGATAATTTCCATATGCCCCCCTCGTTTGGTAAATGTTTCGCTGTAGTTTTCAAGCCCTTCCATTACCGTATGGTCTACAAAACTACAGAGCGAAAAGTCTAACACCAGCTCCTGGTTTTCCGGAACAGCATCGATCTTATGTTTCAATTTATAGAAGTTGAGAAAACTGCAGAAATACTTAACACTGATATAGTAATTACCTCCATCTGTTTCTTTATATAAAAGGATATTGGGCTTTATCAGATGATTTAAAAAGAGCCCAAAACTCTTGTTGAGCAACACATGAATTAAAAATGTGACAAGTATTCCAACGCTGATTCCGGTAATGAGATTGGTGAAGATTGTGGTGACCAGGGTGATCAGAAATATTGCGATTTGTTCCCTGCCGAT
>JBDNAQ010000224.1:0-4870 GCA_039768345.1 Flavobacteriaceae bacterium | reverse complement strand
TACCAGACAGGCAATATTCACAATTACCACAGCCTCCAACAAAGGGAACAGTAACCCTATCACCTACCTTAAATTTCGTGATCTCACTACCGATTTCGACGATGGTGCCAGCCAGCTCATGGCCCGGGACATGTGGTAATTTTATGTCCGGATCATGACCCTGCCATCCATGCCAGTCGCTAAGACAGAGACCAGAAGCTGCTACCTGGATTACAACCCCATTCGCTGTAGGCTCCGGATCTTGCAGCGAAACAATATTAATAGGGCCACCAAAATTTTCGTAAAAGGCTGCTTTCATAGTTCATTACCAAGATAATCACTTGTAATAACAGTGAATCTTGAACTTTGAGCAATCATCATGCTTTAGTCGATGTAGTATTGTGCATATTTGGAAGGAAGAATACCAAATTTTTCACTAAAACATCTTGTGAAGTGAGATGGATTCTTAAAACCAGTTTCAAAAGCGATCTTGGAAATATTTCCCCTTCGTTTATGGAGCATATTCAATGCCCGATGTAAACGAAATTCCCGTACAAAGTAATGAGGTGATTTTCCGGTGAGCTTTTTTACCCGACGATAAAAGGAAGAACGACTGCAGCCAAGCGCAGAGCGAAGATGATCCAGGTTTAAATTCCCTTCACTCCAAATACGCTTACTTGCTCTCATCAACCGGTTTAAAAATACCATTTCACTCTTTTTCAGTGTACGAATGTGGCGTGTATCTATACGGGCATTCCGATTTTCCTTTTCGTATAATCCCTTGACTATGGGTGAAATTACCAAGGTATCTTTAACAATTTCGCACATTTGTATGGCCTCTGTTATTGCTTCATCGAATTGACCCGCTTCCTCCTGAATTGCAAAACCGGCGGACAGACCTATTTTCAGTCGACGATTTCCTACATCGAATTTTGGGGTGACATATTTAAATTTTTGTTCGATCTGAAGTGCACACAAGACTGCATTCGTAGCAGATGTAAAAGCGACCAGGTAGCTATTATTATCATGGTTAATCACCTGGCCCTCGAAATGCCTGAGTGTTTTTGAAACACTATAGTGAAACTTCTGAGTGAATATGCTGTACTGGTTGCTTTCAAGCCGGTTGAGATAATTACTATTTTCAATTACCATGAAAATCCTTTTCACCTCAGATATGTTGGTATTCGCTCTCTGTGCTTCCATAATAGACGGCTTCTCTCAAATATAAGCCATTCATAATCAGGAAGCAACGGGTAATCATATGAACTTATGAAACGGTTGTTAACAATATTACATCAACAATTTGTTGATCGTCAATTACAGAAGCACACTGGTTTATTGGACTTTATTAGTATATTCTACACGATTTTCATTTCTTTCTAACCTATGGACTCCAAGGAAATAAACGCTAAGAAATTTGGGACTTTTGGTGGTGTCTTCACACCTACCCTGCTCACAATTTTAGGTGTTATCATGTACCTGAGAATGGGATGGGTTGTTGGTAATGCCGGGCTTTTAGGCGCCTGGTTCATCATTATAATTTCTTTCCTCATTACACTCACCACAGCGCTCTCCATGAGTGCGATCACTACTAATATCAGGATCGGAGCGGGTGGTGCTTATGCAATCATCTCACAGGCACTCGGACTTGAAGTTGGTGGTAGTCTGGGTATTCCCCGTTATGTATCGCAAGGCCTAGCGGTAACTATGTACATTTTTGGATTTAGGGAAGGATGGTTAGGGATCTTCCCGGATCACAATGCCTTCCTGGTCGATATTGCTGTTTTTGGAGTACTGCTGACCATCGCATATATCAGTGCTGATCTGGCGATCAAAACTCAGTATTTTATTATGGTGGTCATAATACTCTCGCTTGTCTCCATTGTAGTAGCAGCTTATCAGGGCTCTATGACTATCCCTGCCGAAGATGCCCTGAGATGGGGTAGTTTTAAAGGCTCGCCAGAAAACGATTTTAGCGGAAGTGATTTCTGGATCGTATTTGCCGTGTTTTTCCCGGCTTCAACGGGTATAATGGCAGGAGCCAATATGTCGGGTGAGCTTAGTAATCCGCGCAAAAGTATTCCTTTAGGGACGCTTTGGGCCATAGGGATAAGTTTTGTGATTTATATGGTCTTGGCTTTCTGGTTAGCACGAAGTGCTACCGAACAGGAATTGCTATCCAACTATAATATAATCATAGATAAATCCTGGATCGGGGCGCTGGTAATTGCGGGTATTCTGGGGGCAACCTTCTCTTCTGCTCTGGGATCGTTGGTGGGCTCGTCCCGGATTCTTTTTGCCATGGGTGAACATCGGGTGCTCCCTTATGGAAAATTCCTCGCTGGTCAAAGCAATAATGGCCAGCCCCGAAATGCGATGATCGTCACCGGGATAATGATTTTTGTGGCCATGTTACTGAGGGATCTCAATGCCGTAGCCCCACTGGTTACCCTCTTTTTTCTTATCACCTATGCCATGATCAACATTGTGGTCATTATCGAACAAAACCTGGGATTGATCAGCTATCGGCCTCTCTTTAGAGTCAATAAGTGGGTACCCTGGATCGGTCTGGTTTCCTCTGTTCTCGCGATGTTTATCATCAACCCCACTATCAGTCTGATATCGATCAGCATCGTTTTCGTGGTATATTGGTTCTTATCGAAACAAAATATTGAAACCCCTTTCGAAGACGTAAGATCTGGCTTATTCGTGTCATTTGCCGAGTGGGCAGCAAAGCATACATGGGGAATGAAGAGTATGCAGCAACGGGCATGGAAGCCCAATTTAATGGTACCTATCAGGGATATCACCGGAGCAAAAGGGAACTTTCAATTCTTGCGCAATATCGCAAGACCAAAGGGCTCTATTAAGCTACTTGGAATCGAGCCGAACTCCGAAAATGGCTACCTGGTAAATGAGTTGAATGCGATGTCCGAAGACTTTCGTAAAAAAGGTGTTTTTTCTTCCTGGACCGTAATCAATAGTGATGATTTTGCCAGAGGGGTAAATTATGGTAACCAGGCGCTCAAAGGGGCATTTTTCAGACCTAATATAGTGTTTCTTAACCTCCAACAGCACGATGACTACGACCGTGAGATCAGGCCGGTTATTAAGGAGTGTATTCGTCTTGAAATTGGGGTATTGTTATACCAGGCGCATCCTACCGCGCTTCTGGGAAAGCGAAACATGATCAATGTCTGGGTGAGCGACCGTTCTGGCAACTGGAACCTGGGTTGGGATATTGGTAATCTGGATCTTTCAACACTGATCGCTTATAAATTGAAGCGTAACTGGCTGGCTACTATAAGACTGATCATCGTTATTCGTGATACGGCCGAGCAGGAAAATGCGCAAATCTTCCTGGATTCTCTTGTAAATCTTGCCCGTTTACCACAAACGCTCACCGAGGTTCATGTTGGTGATTTTAAGGATGTGGTCGGAAGAGCTCCTTCTGCTGATCTGAACATCTTTGGAATGGATGAGAAAATACAGGCAGAATTTGTTCACGAAATGACGCAAAAGACCAAAAGCTCCTGCCTTTTTGTAAAAGACTCAGGTCATGAAAGTATTCTTGCCTAAGCAGACTATAGTTCTGCGAATACTTCGTTAAGTACAGATTCGACCAATTGATATCTGTATAATGGTCCGTTTTCAGACCGACTTTGATTATTGAGCAATACCATGCTTACCTTTGATACGGGGTCATAGAACATATAAGAACCATAACCACGCATACCTCCCGTATGACCCCACATATTTCTACCTGCCAGTAACACCCTTCTTACGCCTAAACCATAGCCGTTGGCAATCGGATCGTCCAGATCTAAGAAATCTACCATCTGATCCCTGGAGGATTCACTAACCGCCTCGGCAGTAAATAACAAATCTGCCCAGCGTGAAAGATCGGAAGCTGTGGTAAATACGTCTGCTGCCGTATAAAAAACGCTATGGTAGGCCGGCCCATATTGGTCTGCAATGTTTTCCAGACTTCCATCGCCATGACTGTCTCGCCAGGGTGCTGCAACAGGTCCTTCAACAGATTCATTAGCCCCAAAGTAGGTATGATCTAGACCGAGGGGGTCCCAGAATTTTTCCCTCATAACCTCTCCTACTGTCTTTCCAGTTACAGCTTCAATCACCAGACCCAGGATGAGGAAATTTGAGTTTGAATACTGATATTGGGTGCCAGGATCAAAAAAAGGTTCCCCGATATAATCTGTAATTTCAACTGGTGTCAGGGGCGTCTGTAGATCCGCTTCTACTCTTGGCCAGATATCAGGGTGATGAAAATACCCCTTCAAACCAGCCAAATGATTTAACAGCTGGAAGATGGTTATTGATTCATCTACATTGGCATTATTAAGGCTGATATGGTCGCCTATAGGATCGTCCAGAGATAGAAGTCCGTCTTCAACAAGTCTCATCACCGATGCTCCCACTACAGTCTTGGTAATAGAAGCAATACCAAAACGCATGTCGCTGCTTATTGGAGTAGATTCATCAGAGGATCCGGAAGTAAAGCTCCAGCGTTCCTCACCATCAACACGTATAGACACAGAGACTCCTACTAATTTATCTGGCCCCACCCGGGAGTCAATGATCGCCTGTAGCTTCTCCTCAAAAGATAATGGATTCGTCGGAGGCACAACCGGAGGTGAATTTTGTGTATTTTCAGGGGTGTTTACAACCGGATCAGAACTGTCCTTACTGCAGTTAATCACAGATAATACCAGAATCAGGAATATTAAACGAAATGATTTAATCATAACTTTTTTCACTGTATAGACCTTCTAAAGTAGTGAATAATGCCGAAAATCTATAAAGACCGCCAGATTTAAAGTCTGAGAATCAACAGGCTATCTCCCAAATATAATTAAGTGAATATGCATTG
>JBDNAQ010000223.1:0-21858 GCA_039768345.1 Flavobacteriaceae bacterium | reverse complement strand
GGCAAAAACCAGCAGTGTCAGAATATAATTAGGTCGCATGAGGCAGGGTAACTTTAATCTGTTTGAGTCTTTTTTTATCAAGGCTTTCAACCAGAAATTCATAATCATTAAAAAATACTTTTTCCCCTCGTTTTGGAAAACTGCCAGCGATCTCAAGAACAAAACCTGCAATAGTTTCTGATTCACCTTTTTGCTCTTCAAATTCTGTTGAGCTCTCAATTTTAACCACCCGGTAAAAGTCTTTTAGAGTGGTTTTTCCATCGAATACATAATTAAAGTCATCTAGCTGGGAGTAAATCAGGTCTTCATCGTCGAATTCATCGCTGATATCGCCGACGATCTCTTCTATAATATCCTCGAGAGTTACTATACCTGATGTTCCCCCATATTCATCTACAACTATGGCTAGGTGATTCTTTTTATCCTGGAATTCCATAAGAAGATCGTCGAGTTTTTTGTTTTCCGGCACAAAATATGGCTCCCGGATCAGGGATATCCAGTTAAAAGTCTTCCTTTCTATATATGGCAACAGGTCTTTTACGTAGAGTACCCCGAGAACATTGTCGAGATTTTCGGAAAATACCGGAATCCTCGAATATCCTTTATTTTTGATCTCCTCCAGTACTTCTGAGAATTTCATCTCCTCTGCAAGCGCAAAGATATCGATCCGGGGTCGCATTACCTGTTTTGTATCGGTATTTCCAAAAGATACAATTCCCTCAAGAATTTTTTGTTCCTCTTTTGTAGTATCCCCTTCAGAGGTGAGCTCCAGAGCCTGCGACAGATGGTCCACACTCAGATTGGATTTCTGTCGGCCCAGTCGCTGGTACATCATTCGGGCCAGAGCATTCATCGGACCGCTAAGCGGAGTGAAAATAACATCGAAGACTTTTAGCGGATAGGCCATGAAATGGGCAAATTGCCGACTATTGCGATTGGCGTAGATCTTGGGAAGAATTTCTCCAAACATCAGAATAAGAAATGTTGCCATCACTACTTCCAGGAGAAAACGCACCGAAACCAAACCGAATAATTGATAATTGATCGATGAAAAAATCGTATCCCCGATAGAATTGAACAATAGTACAATTCCGATATTGATCGCATTATTGGCCACCAATATGGTAGCCAGTAATTTCTTCGGCTTGCTCAGCAGACTTACCACGATTTTCCCTTTTGCTGTCTTTTCCTCTGCTATAGAATTTAGTTCTGTTTGGGATAATCCAAAAAAAGCTACTTCGGCGCCCGATATCAGGGCCGAACAGAGGAGTAGCACTACCAGAGTAATAAATTTCAGGGTCAGAGTACCCTCGACCATTGCAAAACCAGCCAGTAAACTAAGGGGGTCAGGGTCCAATAGTTAGATGTTTTAGGTAATCGCTTTAGAAGGGCAGATCGTCTTCCGGTTCCGGCTCGTTTGTGGGTTGAACCTCCTGCGGGCTTTTTTCAACAGGCCGTTCTGCTGTAGACTTCACCGGCTGTGGTGAAGCCGTTGTGGGTTCGTCTTGCCTGGTAGATAAAAAAGTGAAATCCTGGACATGTACTTCAGTAGTATATCGCATATTTCCGTCTTCACCTTGCCACTGCCTGGTTTTAAGTCGGCCTTCCACATAGATTTTATCTCCTTTGTGGAGATATTTTTCACAAATTTCTGCAGCCTTGTTCCGAACCACAACATTGTGCCATTCGGTATTAGTTACTTTTTCTCCAGTTTGTTTGTTGGTATAGGTTTCATTGGTAGCAATTGGAAAGCGTCCAATACAGTTGCCTCCTTCAAAATAATGCAATTTAACCTCATCGCCCAGATGCCCGATCAGCATCACTTTATTCAGTGTTCCGCTCATAATTATAATATTGGATCAAAAGTACGAATTTTTAAGTGTTTTAATAAAGTCTGAAATCGGCACGGGTACCGGATACTCATCGAGATGTTTTACAGGGATTCCCGCCTTAAAAAGATCATTGGTTTTTACAATCCAGAACTTCGTATGGAGTTGCTGATGCGACAAATTGTGAATCACCGGATTGGAACTGTTCTCATAAACCGCATCGATATCATTAACTTCTAAGAGGTCTTTACACTTTGGGATTATCTGTCGGGTCTCCAATTCGGCTTCAGATTCCAGCAACGGAAATTCGTAGAGACGCTTCCAGATGTCGTTCTTTGATCTCTGTACAAGGCGAGTATTATTATTCGCATCGATGCCAACCAGATAATTAAAATAACGTTTTCTTATCCGGCCTTTCTTTATCTTCAACGGCAATACTGATACTTTGTCTTGTGCCAATGCCGCACAACCATCCTGTAACAGACAATTCTTGCAATCGGGCTTCTTTGGTGTACATTGAATTGCACCAAATTCCATAATGCCCTGGTTGTAGTCCCTTACCCTATCCTCCTGCATTATTTCCCTTGCCAGCTTTTTAAAATAACTCGTCGCACCCGGGCCATTGACAGGCATAAATATTCCAAAATACCGTGCCAGTACCCTAAGAACATTACCGTCTACTACCGGTTCGGGTTTATCGAAACAAATAGATGCTATGGCACTGGCGGTATAGTCTCCAATCCCTTTTAACTTCACTAAACCCTCATAATCCTGTGGAAATTTACCATCGAGCTCGTTGGTTACAAATTTTGCTGTGCAATGTAAATTTCTGGCACGCGTATAATAACCCAGTCCCTGCCATAATTTGAGTACCTGGTCTTCACTGGCCTCTGCAAGGGCCTCCACTGTAGGATAGTGCTCGATGAATTTATTGTAATAAGGAGTCCCCTGGGCTACCCTGGTTTGTTGAAGGATAATCTCCGATAGCCAGATCTTGTATGGATCTCTGGTGGTGCGCCATGGAAGATCACGGCTATTTTTCATGTACCACTCAAGTATTTTTTTAGAAAAATCCATCTTAGAAATAATAAGCGACAAAACTAAGAGTTTATATACTTAAAATTAGTCGTTTAAGGCTTTGGAATAAATATAATTTATATATTTGCAAGCCTGAAAAACTTACAGTAAACTAAAATTAAAACATGACTAAAGCGGATATCGTATCTAGAATATCAGAAAAACTGGGAATTGAGAAAGGTGATGTGCAAGCCACGGTTGAATCCTTTATGGAAGAAGTTAAATCATCGCTGGAAAATGGAGACAACGTCTACTTGAGAGGCTTTGGCAGCTTTATTATTAAGAAAAGAGCAGAAAAAACCGGAAGGAATATATCGAAGAATACGACGATAAAGATTCCAGCTCATAATATTCCAGCATTTAAACCAGCTAAGGTTTTTGTCGAAGGAGTAAAGAGCAACGTACGAGTTGACTAAATCTATTATTGAAAAGAAAATAAAGACCATATGCCGAGTGGTAAAAAAAGGAAAAGACATAAGGTAGCTACTCATAAACGAAAAAAGAGGAGGAGAGCTAACCGTCATAAGAAAAAGTAGTTGCCATAACTACTTTTTCATTTTATACGTTCATTGAAATAGAAATTCCTAACAGGATTTCGGCGGGTTTGTACAACCTGTAACAACAAATGTTTAATCTATCCTGTATTACGTAATACAGGATCAAAATTGAATCAGGTGAATAGAGAATTAATCGTAAGATCTGATTCTAACGCCGTCGATTTTGCCTTATTGAAAGAAGGGAAACTCATTGAACTTCACCGGGATGAAAACGACAATAATTTCAACGTTGGCGATATTCTGATCGCCAAAGTCCGGAAACCCGTAACAGGGCTCAATGCGGCTTTCGTAAACGTAGGTTATGAAAAGGATGCCTTTTTACACTACCACGATCTCGGACCGCAATTATCGAGCATGTTAAAGTTCATCAGAAGAGTAAGCACCGGGAAACTCAGGGATTACACCCTGAAAAATTTTCCACTTGAAAAAGATATTGACAAGCATGGTAGCATTAAAGATGTTATAAAAGCGAATCAGTCTCTTTTGGTGCAAATTGTAAAAGAACCCATTTCAACCAAAGGACCCCGTATAAGTTCAGAACTTTCCATTGCCGGACGTTATCTGGTAATGGTGCCATTTTCTGACCGTGTTTCCGTATCACAGAAGATCGGAAGCAAAGAAGAAAAGGACAGGCTGAAACGCCTGGTCAAGAGCATTAAACCCAAGGGCTTTGGTGTAATTATCAGAACAGTTGCGGAAGGCAAAAAAGTAGCAGAGTTAGATAAAGATCTGCAGAACTTGCTGATCAAATGGTCGGCAATGTGTAAAAAATTGTATAAAGCGCCTACACCGTCCAAGGTACTTGTTGAATTGAACAGGGCATCTTCAATACTAAGAGATGTATTCAATGAAACATTTACAGGTATCCATGTGGACGATGAGACACTTTTTAACCAGATCAAGGATTACGTACACGAAATCGCCCCTGACAAGGAATCCATTGTAAAAATGTATAGCTCCAAGGTCCCGATTTTTGAGAAATTCGGGATCGAAAGACAAATAAAGACCTCGTTCGGCCAGACGGCCTCAATGAGCAAGGGTGCTTATTTGGTTATTGAGCATACCGAAGCGTTGCACGTAATTGATGTCAACAGCGGTAACCGCTCAAATAAAGCTAAAAATCAAGAAGACACAGCATTAGAAGTAAATCTGCTGGCTGCCTCTGAAATCGCAAGGCAATTGCGCCTGCGCGACATGGGAGGTATCATAGTAGTAGATTTTATCGATATGGTTCGTGCCGAGCACAGGAGAAAACTCTTCGATCATCTCAGAGATGAAATGAAAGACGACCGTGCCAAGCACAAGATTCTTCCTCCAAGCAAATTCGGACTGGTACAGATTACCAGACAAAGAGTTAGACCGGAGGTCAACATCAAAACCACCGAGGAAGATCCGAGCGGAAAGGCTAAGGAGGTTGAAGCTCCAATCGTACTTATCGAGCAAATGAATGTAGAGCTTGAAAAAATATTCAAGGGACCGGATAAAGACAAAGGTATAGTCTTAAATGCTCATCCTTTTATCGCTGCATATCTTACAAAAGGATTCCCTTCCATCCGTTCCAAATGGTTTATGGAACATAAGAAATGGATCAAGGTCCAACCCAGGGACGCGTACAGATATCTGGAATACCGTTTTAAAGACAAGCACGGTAAAACCATTAAATAATATAAGCGACTTCAGCAATGGAGTCGCTTTTTTTTTGCTCTTTTTTGACTCCATTTACTAAAACAGAATTGATATTTATTACTATATTAATTATCCGATACCCCATTGGACCAATAACAAGATAAATGTCGTTTATGAAAAACATATTCTTGATATATGCCGCGCTGGCTTTCTTCTTCCTTAGTTGTTCCCAAAAAAAACCCCGGCAATCTATTGAAGGAATTCTAAAAGACAGTCCGTATGTCGAAGGCAGGGAAGAATATATCAATTCACCCTATGTTACGGCCGGGAATCGTGTTTATATGGTCGGCCACCAGGACGGTGGTTTTCCGGAACTCGGCTGGCATGTAAAAGGTGAAATGGGCGGAATTTGGTTACACCCTATAAAGCTCATGGACGGTTTCGATGCTGTTCTAAGATCGGAAGATCAACTCCTTCCTTTAAAAGGTGCCCGCTCTTTCGTTAATTTTCCCAGCGCTAATGCTCATTATTTTAAATTTGAACAAACCGATATAACTGCGGAACAATGGCAATTTGTTCCCGACGATCGGGAAGGGTTGTTTGTGCAATTTGTGATCAAAAACAATGGAAGCGTAGCACAGGATCTACAGTTTGAACTTACAGGCCACGCAGATCTGATGCCGGTCTGGTTGGGTGAACGCACCAATATGGAAGACGGGCAGGACAAGGCCGAATGGGATTCAGCTCTGAGTGCCTGGAGGGTAAGTGACACCAGAAGCGATTGGCAACTGATATATGGCATCGACAAAGAAGTTTCAGGTTCCGGTGAAAGTTCAAATGAATTTTTGGGAAACGGCATATCCAACACCATTAGTTGCAATTTCACCCTGCTTCCAGGAGCACAAGAAAGCATTAACCTGGTGATTGCCGGTTCTGTGGCCTCCTCAGAAGATACTGAACAGACCTATCGCAATATTCGGGAGAAGTACGCTTTGCTTCTGGAACAGAAAAATGAACGCCTGGCAAGATTGGCAGGATTTTCAAAACTCACAATACCCGACAAAGAACTGGAACAAACTTTTGAATGGCTTAAATACAACTGTGACTGGCTCGTACGAGAGGTGCCCGGAATAGGAACCGGGATCTCAGCAGGAATCCCCGATTATCCGTGGTGGTTTGGGGTAGACAGCGAATATGCTCTGAGGGGTTATATGGCTATAGGGCAAACAGCCGTTGTGCATAAAACGATCCGCTTGCTAGACAGCGTCTCTAATGCAATAAATGGTAATGGGCGTATAATTCATGAAATGAGTACCAATGGAGCGGTGTTTAATGAGGGGAATATCAATGAGACACCACAGTTCGCTTCACTGATCTGGGAAATTTATCGTTGGAATGGGCAGCGAGAATTCCTCGAGGAGTATTTCCCAACCATAAAAAAAGGATTGAAGTGGCTGCTCGATGAAAAAGACTCTGATAATAATCTCTTTCCGGACGGCTTCGGAATGATGGAAATTCATGGACTCGACAGTGAGATGATTGATGTTGCTTCCTATACTCAAAGGGCATTTGAGGATGCTTCTAAAATTGCCGTGGTACTTGGTGAAAAAGAACTTGCGAAAGAATACCAGAACATAGCCTCCACTCTGAAAAAGCAAATTAATAAGGAATTCTGGTCCGAAGATTTTGGTTCCTATGCCGATTTTATAGGAACAGATAAGCAGGCATTACATTTGATAGAAGATGCTATTGTAAGAGCCGATACATTGCATAAGCCATGGGCAGTTGAAGAACTTGAAGAAACCAAAAATGCCATACGGCGAAACCCATCGGCTAAAGCACGTCCTTTTGTGCTCCATCACAACTGGGTGGTAAATACTCCTATGGAAATGCAAATCGCAGATGATGACAAAGCCATAAAGGCATTAAATACTGCAGAGCGATTCGTGAATCCTTTCGGTGTTTTCGTTACTGGCATCGATCGGGACGAATCTGCCGGATCAGACGAGGGATCCTTTAAGGGGAGCAAGGTTTTTTCATATACCGGAGCAGTGATGACCCTCCCTACAGGGGTTCAGGCCATCGCCGAAAACAATTATGGACGACCAGATAAGGCACTCGGATATTTGAAACGAATGACCCGAACTTTCAGCTATGCGCTTCCCGGCAGCATGTACGAAGTATCCCCTGATTATGGGATGATGACCCAGGCCTGGAATATCTATAGTTATGCTATTCCCATAATCCATCAATTTTTTGGAATCCAGCCTCATGCAGCTGAAAAATTAGTTATAGTCGATCCCTTAATGCCTGCCGCATGGAATGAAGCTAGTTTGGAAAAGGTAAAAGTCGCCGACAACGAGATCTCAGTCTACTACTCCAGCTCCGGCGAATCTACCAGGATCAAAGCAACTCAGCACCAGGCAGACTGGACCCTGGAATTCAGGGTTCCTAAATCTGAAAAGAATGTAGTCCGGGTTGTTGAAGGAACCGCTGTGGAGTCTGAGGAGGATGGCCAGTGGATCTACCGTACAAAGGATCCTCTGTTAACAGTAGAGATTTCGTCCTTAGAATAAAACTCCATCTCCCCAATGAGTCTAAAGCAAAAGACCTATACGCTCGATGAAGCCAAAAGTGCACTGGAGTACTACTGTGCCTATCAGGAGCGTTGTCATCAGGAAATAAGGAAAAAACTAAGAACCATGAATATGATCCCGGAGTCTATTGATCTGATCATAGTTCATCTTATCGAACACGATTTCTTAAATGAAACCCGTTTCTCCAAAGAGTTTACAAGAGGCAAGTTCAATAATAAACAATGGGGTAAAAACAGGCTTAAAAACGAGTTGGCTAAAAGAGCTATCAGCAGTTTTAATATTAATAAGGGCCTCGAAGAAATAGAAGAGGAAGACTATTTAGCTGTGTTCCATCAGCTGGCTGAAAAAAGATGGTCTGCGCTTGCATTGGAGACTAATCCACAGAAAAGAAAGCAGAAACTGGTAGATTATCTCTTATACCGGGGTTGGGAACATCAACTGGTTTACGACAAAACCTTTGAATTGTCTGGTGGTGGCCAGGAGAATAATGCTGAATAATCTGCCTTTAATCTCTTTGCTTTAACAGAGTTCAGTTGATTTTAGTGAAGTATTTTGTAAATTTGCATCTCTAAACAGAATTATCCATTGTTATGAAATCGAAAGTCACAACAGAATTTCAGCACGGAAAAGCACAGATTTTCAAGAATCCATTTTTGGAGAGTCTCACCAAGACGAATCCAATTCAGAATATTATCGTTTACGGGATCACCATTATTGCGTTAATCGTCCTTGCGATAAATATTATTGGTCTTACGCCCCTGGCTGTAGCCGGTCTTTTTGTGTTGGGTGTATTTTTCTGGACATTTGCGGAGTACATGTTGCATCGCTATGTTTTTCACTGGGTTACTGAAGCAAAGTGGTCTCAGCGTTTTCACTTCATCATGCATGGGTCTCACCATCAGTATCCAAGAGACGAAGAACGTTTATTAATGCCTCCGGTTCCCGGGCTGATTATGGCCTCCATTCTGTTTGTATTTTTCTATGGGGTTTTCTGGCTGATGGGGATTTCAGATCTTACTTTCGGATTTTTTCCTGGATTTTTTAGCGGCTATCTGATGTATTCTTTTGTTCACAGAGCCACACACGTGATGCGTCCTCCAAAAAGATTCAAAAATATCTGGCAGCATCACAGCATCCACCATTACCGCCATCCGGACAAAGCTTTTGGCGTCTCAAATACGCTTTGGGATCGTGTTTTCGGGACAATGCCACCTTCTAAAAAAGATAAAAGCAAAGAGTTGGCTTAGGGTTCTGACTTATCAGATAGACTTCATACGTTCAAAAACCTGAGTTCGATCGAAGAGGTACCTGTAAGTTGTATGTACCTTTCTTATATCCCCTCCTACCTGTTTTACCACAAGGATCATTTTTCTGTTAAAATCGCCGATCCCGTGCATCTCAATGGTTTCATATTCTGGATGATTCTGATTGGCTTCATTGGCAAAAGCAACAATGATCGCCCCGTCGACCCCCTTTCCCTGGTGCTCAGGAGCCACACCAAAAATTATTCCCAGTACTTTACGATGCTTTATTCTCGATTTATACCAAAGAAATTTTAATTTGCCCAGTAGATTTAATTTTCCATTGACATACTTCAACACCTGATTTACTTCCGGAATATTTACAAATATTGCGGCGGGTTCATCCTTGTAATAAGCCAGCCAGATAAACTCTTCCACCATTACCGACTTAAGTCGTTTCATTATAGCCTTGCCTTGCTCCAGCGAAATTGTGGTTACTCCTTCATGATTCACCCAGGCCTTATTATACACTTCGATGATATCTTTAGCAAACCGATCGAACTCATTCATTTTGAAATGCACCAGCCTATAGTCCGGGTCTTTTGCTACCATTTCTGACTTGTACACCAAACGCGGATGAACGGGATCTTTAATGACCCTGACAAAGGTGTACTGTTCGAAATATGTTTTGAAGCCGTAATTCTCAAAAAGCTTCTGATAATATGGAAAGTTATAATTGCACTGATAATTGGGCTCAAGCTCAAAGCCTTTATTAAGCAACCCCCACCATCGGTCACGACGCCCAAAATTAATCGGACCATCCATATAGGTTGCTTTGCGTTCTTCCAGCCATAATTTCCCGGCATCGAAAAGCGTATTAGCCGCCTGCTGATCATCTATACATTCGAAGAAACCTATGCCAGAAGAAAGTTCTGGTCCCTGCTCGGTCTTTTTCTCGATAATAAAGGCGGCAATTCTACCGATGATTTCCTTATTCCGTATCAATAGCCATCTTTGGCAATCACCACTTCGAAAGCTCTTGTTTTTGGCCGGATCAAAGACCTCTTCAATATCCTTATCCATAGGTCTGATCCAATGTTTCGCTTCCTTGTAAAGTCGTACAGGGAACCGGATGAATTCCTTATGGTCTTTTTTAGAAGATACAGGGACTAACTGCATGAAGCCGCGAATAATTTAAGCCATAAACATAACGATAAATCCAATAGTAAAAAGGTAAATAAGTTACTTTTAATTAGCCCAAATGTGAAAACGGAAGTGTAGAACTAGGAGTCGGGTAAGAACCTGTGGGTGCGCGCTATGGCTTGCTCATTCTTCCAGTCGATCCAGTGCCGGCCTCCTAATTTGCGCATCATCATATCGAAATAGCGCATAAACGCGATATTATAAATGGCCTTGCCCAGGTTAGCGGGTGTTCTGGCCACTGCCCTCAGGCTCATAGAAAATCCGGGAGTAAGGTAGCGCATATAATGCCAGTAACCTTCGGGGATATAAATCATTTCCCCATGTTTCAAATGCGCCCTGTACCCTTTCAGATATCTCAAGGCCGGCCACTTCTCATAATCCGGATTGGAGAAATCGATTCCTTCATGAGAAATCAGCGAATGGGGTATTTTATACATGAACTTATTTTGCGTCTGCGAAAAAAGCACACATTCCTTTTCTCCTTCAAAATGGAAATGGAAAATATTGGCCAAATCGATATCGTAGTGCATAAAAGTAGATGAATCCGACCCTCCGAAAAAGAGCATGGGCAGGCCTTTCATCAATTTAAGGCCAAAGTCGGGGTAATCGAAATCTTCGCGGAGTTCAGGAACTTCTTTTAGAATATTCCAAAGGAAAATCCGATACTTGGTGGGTTCCTGTTGCAGTAATTCGATATAGTCCGACATTTTCATTCTGGCATGGGGCTCATTAAACCCCTCCTTATGATCTACCGGTCGGTCGTCGTAAAGCGGAACAATCGTCTCGCCGGCAATCTGTTTTATGTAATCAAAATCCCATTTGGTGTAGGCAGGCCAGTGTCTGGTAGCAGCTTCAATCACAACAGGTGTTTGAGGTTTGAAATGCCCGTTCAGAAATGCATCTGCACTGATCGTAGATAGTCTTGGAACTTCTTTTAGATTCAAAACCGTGGGTTTTTAAGAAGAGGTAAATATATAAAACTCCGCAAAGAACAAGCCTAATCGAGACTTTCGCTAACAGATTTCCCCTTGATCTTCAAGGATTCATTTCGCTCTATCGTATGTCCAGGTCTGGACCAACTGGGCTTTTCCCCATTGGGTTCAAGTACAGAATCTGCAGCCTCAACACTTGGTGGTTGTGGCGATTTGGCAAAGGCCTTTTGTGGATTAAGGCCCAATTCTCTGAACATTTCCAGATCTTCATCCATATCCGGGTTCGGAGTAGTGAGCAATTTATCGCCCGCAAAGATCGAATTAGCACCGGCAAAAAAGCAAAGGGCCTGCCCTTCGCGACTCATCTGAGTTCTTCCAGCCGAAAGACGTACCTGTGTTTGTGGCATAACTATCCGTGTTGTGGCCACCATCCGTATCATTTCCCATATCGATACCGGTTTCATGTCCTCCATTGGAGTCCCTTCTACAGCTACCAATGCATTAATAGGTACCGATTCGGGTTGAGGGTTTAAGGTAGATAGTGCCACGAGCATACCTGCCCTGTCTTCAAGGTTTTCACCCATACCGATAATCCCGCCGCTACATACCGTAACATTGCTCTTTCTCACATTATCAATTGTGGTCAACCGATCCTCAAAGGATCGGGTGGAGATGACATCCTTGTAATAGTCCTCCGAAGTATCAAGATTGTGATTATATGCATAAAGACCCGCCTCTGCAAGGCGTTTAGCCTGATTTTCAGTCAGCATCCCCAGGGTACAACATACCTCCATGTCGAGATTATTGATCGTCCTGACCATTTCCAATACGTTCTCAAATTCGGGTCCGTCTTTCACATTCCGCCATGCTGCTCCCATACATACCCTCGAACTACCCCCGGCTTTGGCCCTCAAGGCCTGAGCTTTGACCTGCTGAACCGACATCAGATCATTTCCCTCAATATCTGTATGATAACGTGCTGCCTGAGGGCAATATCCACAATCCTCAGGGCATCCCCCTGTTTTGATGGATATCAGAGTAGATACCTGTACTGTATTCGGATCATGATTTTCACGATGTACATTGGCAGCCTGATAGAGTAAATCCATCAAAGGCTGACGGTATATCTCCAGGATCTCTTCTCGGGTCCAGTTATTTCTTATCTCGGTCATAGTAACTAAAAATATAAATTCAAAATTAACCCTTAATCCGAATAATCAACAATTATTAATTCTAAATTAATACTGATTTCTTCAGGTTGATATCAGTTATTTTTCAGTAAGACACTTACCGCATTTCCTCCAAAACCAACCGCATTTACCAATATGTTTTCGATTTTCCCCGGGGCTTCGCTTTTCACCAGATATGGGACACCAATAAACTCCTGATGCTGTAACATCAGTACCGCCATTTGAATATTTATCATTCCCGAACTTCCCAAAGTATGTCCTATCTTCCACTTGTTGGTTGTAAGTGCCGGAATACGGGAACCAAAAAGTTTTGCTATTGCTCTGTACTCCGATTGATCGCCTTTTTTAGTTCCGGGAGCGTGCATAACCACAATATCAACCTCTTCCAAATCGATTCCTTTACATGCCATGGCCATAGACTTCTGTATACATTCCCCATCAGCCGAGAATGATGCCGGATGTTCGAGTTTTTCAGTAGCATAGCCTATTCCGGTAACCAATGCCAAAGCTTTCTCCTTATTACCTTTTTCCAAACATGCCATGGCCGCTCCTTCACCTAAAACCATACTATTGTTCAACTTATTCAGGTCGAGGGCTTTACAGGGAAAAGGCTCCTCATATCTGCTATAGATTTTTAAAGCCTGCATTTGGGCAATAGTAAAGGGTGTAAGAGGTGATTCACTTCCTCCGACCAAAAATTTGGAAGAAAGTCCGGCCTCTAACCATGCAACCCCGTTCAACAATGCGTGTAGGGAAGTGGAACAGGTAATGGAATGTGAAAGTTCAGGTCCGGCGCTGCCAAGGTCATGTGCTACCCATGAGGCAATATTCCCCAAAGTCGTTGTGGGCGATGCAAGACTAGAAGCCCTGGAATTATCCAGAAATTCCTTATGATACTTTTCGAAAAGGGTTGTGGCCCCTCTTGAAGAACCTATGTTGATGCCAAAACCATCTTCCGCTTGCCATCCCGCCGCATCTACAAGCCGTCTGCAAATCCAGATGGCCTGAAGCACACTTTTGTCGAGTTTAATATAGTTTGGATTCTCGGCATGCAATTGCAATATTTCATCGGAAAGTTGCTCTGGGATATTACCAGACCAAATCGTTTTGCCGGATCTTCTGGTTCGATGAAGCAAATGAGACTTATTGCGGAAAGATTCCCAACAGGTGTCGCCCGTCCCCAATGCCGAAACAGAATCAATTGCGGTAATCCCAACGCATAAATTCTTATCTGATTCCACGGGGCAAATCTAAACTTTTTTAATATGCAGCTAATAATTTTCGACCCTGGAGCGGCCAGAAATTGTAAATTCGTACTTTAGGCAGCACGCCAATCCGCTAAGAAATGAATAAGGCAAATATAGCTATTGTAATCCCTGCCTATAATGAATATGATAGATTTCCCTCGCAGGAATTCAAAAGCTTTTTAAAGAATTACCCGGAAGCCTGCCTGTGCCTGGTGAACGATGCTTCAACTGACCAAACCGGGGACCTCTTCAACAGACTTTATCAAGAATTTCCTCAACAGATCATTTTACTGAATAATCTCAAAAATTCGGGTAAGGCGGCCAGTGTCCGTAAAGGTGTTTTGCACTGTTTTGAAGAAGATGTCGCGCATGCCATTGGGTATTTAGATGCAGACCTCGCTACTTCGTTGGAGGAGTGTTATTCCTATCTGGATTATTTGCACGAAAAGGATTTTGTATTCGCTTCCCGAATATTAAAAGTCGGTTCTGTGGTCGAAAGGCGTTTTTCCCGGTTTTTGATCGGGAGGATATTGGCCACGGCAATCTCCAATTTACTGGACTTAAAGGTTTATGATACCCAGTGTGGCTGTAAGGTATTTAAATCCGAATTAGGTCCACTTCTTTTCAGCCAGGCATTTATTTCTAAGTGGTTGTTCGACGTAGAGCTATTCAGCCGTTTATTGAATCACTTTGGCAGCGAGGAAGCCATAAGACGCATGGAAGAAGTGCCTGTGAAAAGATGGGTCGACCGGGGTGCTTCCAAGGTAAAACTAAGCTACTTTTTCAGACTGTGGTACGACCTTTTCCTGATCCGTCGATCGCATAACAGGATAAAGAAAAGTGTTTGACAAGTAGCTATAAGGAATCGATCACTTCTTCGATGCTACGATAGACTTTGTTCAGCTGATCGTTGGTAATTATATACGGGGGTAAGATGTAGATCGTATTTCCTAATGGTCTTAAGAACACACCTTTGTCCATAAACTTCTCATAAAGAATATCGCGCAGTTTTCCATATCGCTCCATGGAAACAGCCAGATCAAGTGCATAAATAACACCGGTATATCTGCTATTGCTCACCTTGGGGTGCTTCTTCATCCGAGCGTCAAAATTTGCATGCATCTGATTAATACGACGGATATCGGTTTGGATGTCATCGGTTAAGAGCAATTCTAACGCCGCCAAAGCAGCGGTACATGCCAGTGGATTGGCGGTATAGGTATGACCGTGGAAAAATCCTTTGGAGATCTCATCGCTATAAAAAGCATCGAAAATTTCCTTAGTGCAACTTGTTAAACCCATAGGCAATAGTCCGGCGGTTAAGGCTTTAGACAAGCATATTAAATCGGGCTTGTGCTTCATCTGATCCGTGGCGAAATTAGTCCCTGTCTTCCCAAAGCCGGTCATGACCTCATCGGCTATGGTTATCACGCCAGATTTTTTCATCAGCTCGAGCAATGGATCCATGTGCTCAGCTTCAATAAACTTCATCCCCGCTGCTCCCTGTACCAGGGGTTCATAAATAAAGCCGGCGACGGCATTTTCCTCAAGTATTACAGCTGCCTTATGCAAGATGTCTTCGATATTGTTTTCGTCGGGTCTTGGCAGTCGGATCACCTTGATAAAGAAATCCTCAAAAGCACCATTGTAGACGGAGAGTCCGGAAACGGACATGGCTCCGAAGGTATCCCCGTGGAATCCTTCCTCGAGTGCCAGCATAACATGTTTTTTTTTGCCTTTATTATAATGATACTGAAGTGTCATTTTGATCGCCACCTCCACCGCGGTAGAGCCATTATCGGAAAAGAAAAATTTTTGCTGATTACCGGGCAGTATTTTTGCAAGGGCTTCGGCCAATTCCACAGCTGGCCGATGCGTAAAACCGCTGAAAATAACCTGATCTAGTTGCCGCATCTGATGATAGACCCGTTCTATGATAAATTCATTACAATGTCCATACATTGAGGTATACCATGAGGCAATGGCATCGATATAACGCCTGCCATCTTCGGATTGAAGGTAGACTCCTTTGGCCGAAGTAATGCCCAGCATTTCAGGATGTGTTTTGTGCTGGGTGAGTGGGTGCCACAGATATCTTTGATCTCTTTCCGAAAGTTTATTCAATGAAGTTTTATTTTAAGGAATTTTGTTTTTTTATCTTGCAAAGATGGGAAATATACAGGATTTGTCTGCCCCCCAGGATGATAATAAAACTGCAGCAAACAAGACTTTTCGCCTCTTCACCGAACGCCGCGTCTTATTACTTCTCACTTTACTGAGTATTTTAATTCGTTTGCCATTCTTTTTCAGAGACTATATCGATCGTGATGAAAGCACTTTTATATTGATGGGCCAGGCATGGGTAGATGGGTTTTTGCCTTATACCTTTTTATGGGATGTAAAACCACCGCTCACTTTCCTGTTCTTTGCCTCCAGCATTTATTTGTTTGGCAAAAGTTTCCTGGCAATCAGACTTATGGGTACACTTCTGGTTGCACTCACCGCGTACTTCACCTTTTGTATCACCTTAAAACTGAGCAATCGGAAAGCAGCACTATTCAGCGGTATCGGATGTGTAATTCTGCAAAGTATGTTTGGCAGTATCCAGGGAGTAATGTCTGAGCATATCCTTATGACATTTTTCATGGCGGCACTTTACCTACTCCTGATCAGTTTGAATAAATACCGTATTGCGCTGGCTGGTATTGCCCTAGGGATTGCGCTTATGGTTAAAATAAGCATCGCCTTTCCCATACTTCTGCTCGGAATCTACCTGTTAATCCGATATTATAAAGATGAAGGATTAGGTGTTTCTCTTTCAAGAATGTTCTTGCTTTCCTTTTCAGCCTTTGTCATAATCCTGCTCACTGTACTACCCTATTTTCTAACGGGAAGAGCCCAGCTGTGGTGGGATTCTGTTGTGCTGGCTCCGCTGGCTTATACAGAGGCCGGACGTACCTCCGCCCTGGCGTTGATCGGTCTTTGTTTGCCGATCCTGCTTTTTATTTTCTGGGGATGGAGATCGAGACGCCTATCCTTAAAAAAAATGGAAACTGCGGTATTAGTAGTCAGCGTCTTAGGCCTATTGTTTTCTTTTTTAAAAGGGGGAAGAATAAACAGTCATTACCTCATACAGCTTTATCCCCCATTGTTGATTATTATAATGCTCGTTTTAGCCAAAGATCTGAACAGAATAGGTAAAAAAGCAATCCCCTGGATATGCGGTATATTGATATTACTCCCGGTAGAAACCTATTTGGAATATGTCAATATCGTAAAAAACAAACTGCAAAAGGGTACCTTCTACAATGGTGAAGGATTCACTGTTCCCGCCTATTTGGTTGAGAATGAACTGGATAAAGAAAAGACTCTTTTTCTGGGCTACCATATTGGTTATTGGGTGATGGGTAAATATCCGCCGACTAAAACGGCCACCCACCCCAGCAATATTTGTAAATCTGAAATGTTTCCCTATTATAATCCAGAAAGGGTAACGGCCATAGAGGAAGTAAGATTTATCATGGAAGAGATTGGTCCTAAGATTATAATCACCAGATCAAACCGCAGCGTTTTTGATAGAAAACAGGAGGAGGTGAATATCTATTTTGATTCGATCCTTGATTCGAATTACAAATTGCTTGATCGGGTTGATAATGCTGATATTTACAGCAGTTTAGAGTGATTTCAACCTCTCCTTGAACTGCTTGGCATAATACCGAATTCTTTCCTTGTCAAAACTATTTTCCTCTGCAATACGCCCCAGTATGGGGATATGGGTCTTTTGAGCAATGATCTGTTCTGTAGTCCGATGTTCATCACCACTGAAAAGAACAGATATATCTAATCCTCTGTTTTGTAATGCCTCGAGGCTCAGCAGGGTATGATTAATACTCCCCAGATAATGTCGCGATACCAGGATCACTTTATACTCCGGCTGAATAAGATCCAAAATAGTATCCTCCTCGTTGAGTGGAACTAACAGTCCGCCTGCACCTTCAATTACCAGGTGATTCGTCGTAAGGGGTTCTATGATCTTGCTGGTATCTATCCGAACCTCATCGAGTTCGGCGGCAGCATGAGGGCTCATCGGCGTTCTGAGTTCATAACTACATGGATGAACAATACTTTTAGGATTACTGATAAGCGAAGCTACCGTCCTGGCATCTCCAAACTCGAGGTCTCCTGCTTGCACAGGTTTCCAGTAATCAGCTTCCAGGGCCTCGGCAACAATCGCAGCGGCGATGGTTTTGCCTACTTCTGTGGATATTCCGGTGATAAAAATCCTTTTCATGTACTGTGAGGTCTTGTGATCATTTGGCAATTCAAACAACGGTATTTTTTCGGCTCGAGGAAGGGAAACAGCTTATAAAGCAGGCCTTTTCTGCTATAATACACTTCCGATCTGGCCGCCTTACAATTAGGACAAATCACATCCTGGCCATATTGGTCTACAGCGTACGATCTAATCTTATTATAAATTGCAGTAGCTTTCTCCTTATCGGTAGTATATACCTGCAGCTTTACCCCGCCGATGGCAGAACTGATAAGAGGATCTGTATTTAAGGTATTCTCATTTCTCAGGAAAACCGGAATCCCTTCCGATTCAAGTTTAGCTTTAATCACTTGCACATCGGCAACATATTCGAAAGCGCCAAGGGTATAAAATTCTTGTTTCATATGTTTTTAAGGCTATCTGATAAAATGTTTAAAGCGTTCTTTATTTCGGTTTCCGTATTATATGCGTGAAGGCAAAATCTCATCCTTTCGCTATTCCTTGCTACGGTGGGGGCAAGAATCGGTCTCAGATCGTAGCCTTGATCAATGAAGATTTCGGAAATGGATTTAACCTTCGAATTGCCTGGAACCACACAGGATTGAATCGCTGAATTACTGGGAATAAACCGATTTCCAAGACCGTTATTCACCAAAACTTGCTTAAAATAAGTGATGTTCTCCAACAATTTTGTCCTGGCGGCTGTGCCCGATTCTGAATCGAGGAGTTTATGAGCCATAAATATGGAAGATAAGGCATGAGGTGAAAGTGCCGTGGTATAGATAAAACTACGGGCAAAATTCAACAGATAGTCTATAAGCTCCCTGGTGCCAAGCACCGCAGCTCCATGGCACCCCAGGGCTTTACCATATGTCACGATTCGGGCAAATACCTGATCGCTCAGATTCTGGTCATCGATCAATCCCCTGCCCTTATGGCCAAATATCCCCACAGCATGGGCCTCATCTACAATTAGCCTGCAGTCTTCTAAATGACTCAATTCTGCCATCGCCTTCAGATCCGGTGAATCGCCGTCCATAGAAAATACCGATTCGGTAACGATATAGATAGAATCCGAATTCTTCTTTAGCGATTTCCTGGCCCTATGAATTACTTTCTTGAGGTCAGGGAGGTCGTTATGTTTGAATTTCATGCTTTTTGCCATTCCCATCGACAGGCCATCACGGATACTGGCATGTGCATACTCATCGTAAATCACCAGGTCGTTGCGCTGTGGCAATGACGATAAAATCCCCAGGTTGGCCATAAAACCAGAATTAAAGATCAATGTGGCTTCGCAATTATAGTATCCGGTCAAAAAACTCTCTACTTCCTCACTTAGTGAATGATTCCCTGAAAGCAGCCTGGATCCTGTTGCGCCGTTTAAAGGATGATTCTTTGATTTAAGGTAATTGTCAATATCCGAATATAATCGGGGGCTTCTGGCAAAACCCAGATAATCATTGGAAGTAAAATCGATATGACCGTCTCTTACGACCAACTTCCGGAGTGCATATTCCGCCTCCCTTTGGTTCATTTTCTTTCTGAGTTTTTCCGGCAATGATCGCATGGGGCAAATGTAATATATCCATTATATATATTAACTTGAAGCCGACTATCTCCATCACTGATAATATGGATATCCGTTATGAAAGATCGAGCTCTGTAGATCAATTGCAAAAGATCTTAGATCTCCAGCAAAGAAATCTGAAATCTCATGTTGAACCTGAAGAGTTTAATACCGAAGGATTTCTAACGGTTAATCACACTTTGGATATGCTTGTCAGGATGCAGGGAGAATGCCCGCATATTCTGGCCAGATCGGGCGATAAGCTGGCCGGTTATGCACTATGTATGCATCCCGTTTTCGCTGATGATATCGATGTTCTGAGGCCAATGTTCCGCAGAATTGAAAAGCTCATTCCGAAAGATAAGCCCTATATGGTTATGGGTCAGATTTGTATCGATAAGCCTTATAGAAAAAAGGGGGTATTCAGAGGTCTCTACGAATATATGGGAAGCGTGTTAAAGCCCGATTATCATTTGATCATTACCGAAGTTGATCAGCAGAATGTCAGATCCCTTAATGCTCACCACTCCATAGGCTTCAAAGACTTATTGGTTTATGAATCGGGCGGGAGAATTTGGCACCTTATACAGTGGAGCTTATAAAGTTTGATGATAATCTGGAATCCAAGATCAATCGGCCAGAACAATCACCTTATTGTCTTTCATCTCAACCGTACCGCTGCTGATGGCAAGAATAGTTTTTCCTTTTGAATCGTTGGTAAATCTATTGGCGTATTCCTCTTCGAGATCGACCTCACCTTCTATCTTGACTTCACCTTTCCGAAGGAGTGATACAATAGGTGCGTGGTTCGACAGCATTTGAAATTCGCCATTTATTCCCGGGACGGTTACCGAAACGACGTCGCCTGAAAAAAGTGTAGCTTCCGGGGATACTATTTCTAGAAACATATTGCTAAAATT
This sequence comes from Flavobacteriaceae bacterium, assembly GCA_039768345.1. Lineage (GTDB taxonomy): Bacteria > Bacteroidota > Bacteroidia > Flavobacteriales > Flavobacteriaceae > JAHEJJ01. Next base: position 1,596 of record JBDNAQ010000223.1, on the reverse strand, counting down.
GATTTGCGAACCGCCTGTTCTTCTCTAAAATTCTATTCTGTATCTGCCAGCATTTTTTCACCTGCCTCGATGGCTTCTTCTATACCACCTTTAAGGTTAAAGGCCGATTCGGGCAGCTTATCCAATTCCCCATCCATGATCATATTAAACCCTTTGATGGTGTCTTTAATATCTACGAATACCCCTGGGATACCGGTAAATTGTTCTGCAACATGGAAAGGCTGGGAGAGGAATCGCTGAACTCTCCTGGCGCGGCCTACGGCGAGCTTGTCTTCTTCTGATAATTCCTCCATACCGAGGATGGCAATGATATCCTGCAATTCTTTATATCGCTGTAATAATTCGATCACTCTCTGGGCGCAATCGTAATGTTCGTTCCCTAAAATTTCAGGGGTAAGAATCCGTGAGGTAGAATCCAGAGGATCAACCGCAGGATAGATACCCAACTCCGCGATCTTCCTCGAGAGAACGGTAGTCGCATCGAGGTGAGCAAACGTTGTAGCCGGTGCAGGGTCTGTAAGGTCATCCGCAGGAACATATACAGCCTGTACGGAAGTAATGGAGCCTCTTTTCGTTGAGGTGATCCTTTCTTGCATAGTACCCATCTCACTGGCCAAAGTAGGTTGATACCCCACCGCTGAGGGCATACGTCCCAAAAGAGCAGAAACCTCAGAACCTGCTTGTGTAAATCGGAAAATATTATCTATAAAGAAAAGTACGTCTTTTCCCTGGCCTTCTCCGGCACCATCCCTGAAGTATTCAGCAATAGTTAATCCCGAAAGAGCCACTCGTGCCCTTGCTCCGGGAGGTTCATTCATCTGTCCGAATACGAATGTGGCTTTAGACTCTTTCATCACCTTCTTATCGACCTTACTCAGATCCCAGCCACCTTCTTCCATAGAATGAAGGAAGTCATCCCCATATTTTATAATTCCTGATTCGAGCATTTCTCTCAACAGGTCGTTCCCTTCCCGGGTACGTTCACCAACACCAGCGAAAACAGACAGACCTCCGTGACCTTTTGCAATATTGTTGATCAGCTCCTGGATCAGTACGGTCTTACCTACTCCAGCTCCACCAAATAACCCAATCTTACCTCCTTTTGCATAAGGCTCGATAAGATCGATAACTTTGATACCGGTAAGGAGCACTTCCGTAGAAGTAGACAATTCTTCAAACTTAGGGGCCTCACGGTGAATAGGCATCCCGTTTTTACCTTCCTTAGGTAAATTGCCAAGGCCATCTATCGCATCTCCCACAACATTAAACAGCCGGCCAAAAATATCTTCCCCTACAGGCATTTGAATGGCATTCCCCGTTACCAGTGCCTCGGTACCACGACTAAGTCCATCGGTGGAATCCATCGATACGCATCTAACGTTGTTTTCACCTATATGGGCTTGTACCTCCAGTACTAGTAAAGTACCATCTTCTCGCTTAATTTCGAGAGAATCGTATATCTGAGGGAGTTCTGTTCCGGACTTGAATGCTACATCGATAACCGGTCCTATTATCTGTGCAACTTTACCTGTGATCTTTGCCATTATTGAAGTTTTTCGGTATTAAGGGTTTCAGCAATGATAACAAACGATTTTT
>JBDNAQ010000222.1:0-16689 GCA_039768345.1 Flavobacteriaceae bacterium | reverse complement strand
GATTTGATCGAAATCGCTGCACCACCCCTGGTATCTCCATCGAGTTTGGTCAGCACGACACCATCAAAATTCAGGACATCGTTAAAAGCCTTGGCCGTGTTAACGGCATCCTGGCCTGTCATCGCATCGACTACAAAAAGAGTTTCCTGGGGGGATACCGCATCCCGTATATTGGCGATCTCCGTCATCATTTCCTCGTCTACCGCTAAGCGCCCGGCGGTATCAATTATCACGGTATTATAACCGTTTTCCTTTGCGTATTTCACTCCGGCCTTTGCCAGGCTTACCGGGTTAGGATTCTCCCGGTCTGAAAACACCTCCACCCCGATTTGTTCGCCAACGACATGTAGCTGATCGATCGCAGCCGGCCTGTAAACATCACAGGCTACCAATAGCGGGTTTTTACTTTTCTTTGTCTTAAGAAAATTCGCCAGCTTGCCCGAAAAAGTGGTCTTACCCGAACCCTGCAGGCCCGACATCAGGATTACCGTAGGCTGACCTGAAAGATCGATCCCTTCAGAATCACCACCCATAAGTGTTGTTAGCTCATCTTTTACGATTTTTACCATCAACTGCCCTGGCTTCAGGGCGGTCAGTACATTCTGACCCAGCGCCTTTTCGCGTACGCTATTGGTAAATTCCTTGGCGATCTTAAAGTTTACATCTGCATCGAGCAAAGCTCTACGGACCTCCTTGGTTGTCTCGGCGACATTGATCTCCGTAATCTGTCCGTGTCCTTTGAGAACATGTAGGGCCTTATCGAGCTTATCGCTTAAATTATCGAACATAGTATTATGTGGTTTAACGCGAACTGCAAATTTAATAATATAGGCGGGATCGAGGAAAAAGCGTGGACGAATTCTAAAAAGAAAAAGGGCAACTTCTTTCCGAAGCTACCCTTTCCTGCAAAATTGGGGGCAAATAAGGTATTTTGGGTGCCCTCATATGAGGGTTATTCACCTATAATTTCTCGAAGACCAAGGTCTCAATATACTCCTCACCGCTAGCATTGTCCTCGCGAATACTTTTTAGCTCGAGACGGCCTTCATTAATCGAGACAAATTGCCAGTCGTCTGTAAGCTCACCTAGGGGAGCGCCATCTCCAAAATTGAGATAGACTTTCAGTTTCCCTTCGCTGTTACGGATCACTCTCCACAGACCCATCTGAGTAGGACCGGTTTCACCTAAAGTGGCTCCAACTATATGCTCTGGCTCAAAGTCAAAGCTATATCCGGCAAATTCCTGAGTGATGTTCATATCTCCCTGTTCGAAAAGGGCAACCATCCATTCTCCACCGAAGAGAATATTCCTGATCTCCATCACATCGCCATCCTGGTCGTCTTCACAAACACGTTGCAATACCAGTTCATAGCCATACTCCTCAACAGCAAACTTCAGTCTTTTATTAGCCATTTCTCTTAACGGCCACTCGAAGCTTACACCAGGCTCTTCTCCCATGGTAACGGCCATTACAAGTCGGCCTTCATCGTTTACTACAATCTCCCAGCTGCCCTGGTAGACGATATCACCGCTGCTCAAGGTAACCACCCCTCCGGCAAGGAAGTTGAATTCGTAACCTATAAGACGCTCGATCTCTTCACCCTGGTTAAATACTTTCTTGATGATCCAGCTACACTCTGATAGGATCTCTCTCAAGGTATCAGGACCAGCTTCGTCGTCAACACAGATCTGCTTCATAATGATCCTGTTGCCACCTTCTGAGTATAATTTGATGGTATGCGGACCAACTTCATAAACAAACCACTCCAGGTTGAAATCAACCAACACATCGAATTCGAGCGTAAGCTTAGTACCCTGATCGGTATGTCTTGTACTCCATTCACCATTGATTACGTTTCCATTTCGATCTTTTACGGTTACAGACCCATCTTCAGAGAAATTCATCAGGTATTCGAAATACTGGTCTGTCAGGTTTTGCGAATCACGCTCAACTTCTTTTACAACCCATGGGCAAGCGGTTAAGCAGATGTCCAATCGATCGTCTTCAAAATCATCGTCATTATAGTCATTATCGTCATCCTCATCACAGGCGTCTTTGGCTGTTTCCAAAGCGTTGGCCAGTTCGGCATTGCTGTCAACTACGATTTCCATACCCTCGTGATTGATAAGGGTCACAGGAAAATCAATACTGATAAGATCGTCTTCATCAAGGCCGGAAAAGAACTTTCTAAGGTCCTCATCGCTTTCAACAACAACGTTCCCTGTCTGAACCTCATTAATATCGAAAGTATATAGGGTAATCGGGTACTTGAAATCGATACACTCGATATCATCATCATCGCCACCTTCTTTACACTCTGCGGCCAATTCCCTGAGTTCATCAAGATTATTGATCGTAAGCTCAGTATAGTCGGCAAGCTTTATCGTAACTGGGAAAATAATTTCGAGAAGGTCTTCATCGTCCTCTATCTCGTCAAAGATATCTTCGATGAGTTGAAGTCCTTCTTCAGAATCAATAGTTAATTCTACACCATTTACCTTAACTGTATAAGGGAAACGGATATCAAAACAGCTAGCTCCATCCACGATATTGTCGAAGGAACCATCTTTAGAAACGGTATTTTCGACCAATTTGGCAGTCGAGGAACTCGCCATTATGGTTTGTTGCTCGTCTGTTTGTGGTAAGGGTTCAAATTCTTCCTGGCAGGAAGTAAAGGTAAGTGCCAAGATAAGTAGTGTGCTGTACACAGAATACTTAAAATACTTTTTCATAACGATTTGGAATTTTGTTGTTCGTACACCAGTTAAACAATTACCTTTTGGAAAACCCTACTCCCATTTTAATTTTTTTTCAGATATCTTTGGATGCATCTGAGGACCTGAACAATTCGATATGGCAAACGTCTGTGAAGAAACAGTATATAGCGACCTCTTCCGCACCCATTCTAAAACGGTATACAACTATATATATTATAAGTTTGGGAATCAGGAGAAGGCTTATGATGCTGTGCAAGAGGCATTTGTAAAACTCTGGGAGAATTGTGCCAAGGTGAGCCCGGAAAAGGCCAAATCGTACGTATACACTGTGGCCAATAATCTTTACTTAAACGTTTTAAAGGCAGAAAAAGTCCGACTGAAATATGCCGGAGGGCAAAAAAATACCTCCTATGAATCACCGGAGTTTTTAATGGAGGAAAAGGAGTATAAGCAAAAACTGGATCGTGCCCTGGATAGCTTGCCGGAAAACCAAAGAACTACCTTTCTACTCAACAGGATAGACGGAAAAAAATATGCTGAAATAGCAGAGATGGAAGGGGTAAGTGTAAAGGCCATCGAGAAACGTATGCATTTAGCGCTAAAAACCCTGAGAGAACAGATTGAAGGGATATAATTCAGTGGAAAATGGAAAGTTGAAAATGTAAAATTGATAATTGATAATTGATAATTGAAATTGGAAAATTGAAAATTGAAAGTGGAAAAGTGAAAAGTGAAAAGTGAAAAGTGAAATTTAATGGAAACCCTGACAAGCAATGCTTCGTCAGTATGAAAAGACGTTCCGGATATATAGCGCAAAGCCCGGTTATACTGGACAACTTTCAACTTTCAACTTTTCATTTTCAATTTTTTGGTAGGGTTTTTTTATATATAATTGTTATAAGGATGTAAAGCTGGAAATCATGCAAGAGAATTATTTGGCAAAATGGTTGAACAACGAGCTCTCTGAAGAAGAACTCAAGGAGTTTAAGAACTCTGAAGAGTATGCTTCTTATCAGAGGATCTTGGCCGCTTCCGAGCAATTGGAGGCTCCTGAGTTCGATCTGGATATGGCCTGGAATGATTTACATGATCGCAGACAAAGCCAGGAGCCAAAAGTAATACGAATGCGCCCAATTCAAAAGATGATGCGCATTGCTGCAGCAATTGCTGTATTATTTATGTTATCCTATTTTTATATTAATTCATTGAATGAAACGGTTTCTACTCAATACGCCCAACGTGAAACTGTAGTGCTGCCCGATGACTCAGAAGTGATCCTTAATGCCGGATCAGAAATCAGTTTTAGCAAGAAGAAGTGGGATGAGCAAAGGAATATCGAATTAGAGGGTGAGGCCTTCTTCAAAGTGGCCAAAGGAAAGAAATTTACCGTATCCACAGCGGCAGGAACTGTTACCGTCTTAGGAACTCAGTTCAACGTGGAACAAAGAGATGGCTTTTTCGAAGTCAGCTGTTATGAAGGCCTGGTACGCGTGAACTTCAAGGATGTGGAAACACAACTCCCTGCGGGAAGTTCTATCGTGGTCTTTAACGGTACTGTTATCGAGGAAAAGGTTGCGGTAAATCAGTCGCCCTCATGGTTGAAAGATGAAAGTACTTTCAAGAGTATTCCGTTTAAATTCGTATTGAACGAACTGGAGCGGCAATACGATATAAAAGTCTCTACTCAAGGAGTCGACACAGTACAATTATTTACAGGTACTTTTAGCAACACAAACCTGAATTTGGCGTTAGAAAGTATTAGTGCCCCTTATCAAATTAAATTTAAATTAGAGGGGAAACAAGTACTGTTCTATGCCGAGGAAACACCTTAACAGTGTTGTACTTTTATCGATATTCTTTCTCTCTGCAATTACTACAAGCTGGGGACAAGAACGGGAGGCCGATGGCCAGGTAGCACTCGTAACCTATATTCAGGAACTTCAGACCCGCTATGATGTCAAGTTCTCCTATCTGGATGAGGATCTGGAATCACTGACCATAAGTCTACCACAGGAAACCGACCTTGATAATATTCTCACACAGATCGAGAACCAAACCCAATTGATCATTAAGAAATTGAGTAATCGCTATTATACACTCTCCAAAAGTGTTCTGGTGGATATCTGTGCTCGTATTTTGGATAATTTTGAGGATAATACCCTTGGAGGAGCTAGTATCGAGGTCCTGGGGAGTAGCATTAGCACAGTTGCCAATGCCGAAGGTGGTTTTAGCCTGAGCCGGATACCGAGAAAGGCAGTGGTCCGGATCAGGCATATTGGATATAAAACAAAATATATCAATGCTGAGGAATTGGTAAGCGCTGAGCCTTGTACCACCCTGTTGATGGCCATAAGCTATCAGGAATTGGAAGAAGTGGTGATCTATAAATTCCTGACCACCGGAATTTCTAAGCAGACCGATGGCAGTATTCAGATCAACTCATCCGAATTCGGAATCCTGCCCGGACTAATCGAGCCCGATGTACTTCAAACTGTACAAGCGCTCCCGGGTATCAAGAGTATAGACGAAACCGTATCCGACATCAATATTAGAGGGGGCACCAACGACCAGAATCTTATCCTTTGGGATGGCATAAAAATGTATCAATCGGGTCATTTTTTTGGTCTGATTTCGGCATTCAACCCCTACCTTACCGACAAAGTCTCCATAATTAAAAATGGTACGAGCGCCCAGTACGGCGATGGGGTAAGCGGTGTGATCCTGATGGAAACCAAAGATGAGATAGATCCGCGCTTTAATGGAGGGGCCGGTTTCAACCTTATCAGCATGGATATTTACGGGCAGATTCCGATAAGTGATCGTTTAGCCGTACAGGTTTCTGGCCGTCGTTCGACCACAGATTTCTTTTATACCCCTACCTACAGGGTTTTCTCGGACCGGGCATTCCAGGATACACAAATCAAATTAACCAATACCAACAGTACCCGCATCAGAGAAGACGAAAATTTCTATTTCTATGATTATACAGCAAAATTGCTCTATGACCATAATGATGATCATCGGTTTCGCCTGAGCTTTATCAATATCAACAATCGTTTAGACTATACCGAATTAAACCAGGACAATTCGCAAATCAATGAAAGTTCATTGGATCAGGCTAATTTATCGTTCGGTGGCAAGTGGGACGCCAGATGGATGGATAATTTCTCGACCTCGGTTAACGCCTATTATACCCGCTATAATCTGGATTCGCGAAACATAACGGCATTTGGCCAGCAAATACTTGATCAGGTCAACGAAGTATTGGAAACCTCGGTGAAGCTTAACACAGACTTAAGGCTACGACCACGACTCCATTGGTTTAACGGTTACCAGTTCAGCGAGGTTGGCGTAACCAATTTTACCGAAGTTTCACAACCTCCATTCCAAAGTGATATCAAGGGGGTGATCAGGAGCCATTCGGCCTTTTCTGAAATCGCATATGCTTCGGCTAATGATGACCTGAGACTGCGACTAGGCGGACGATTCAATTACCTCGAAAACCTTGATACTTTTGATGAAATTATTCTTGAACCACGCCTGAATCTAAGCTACAGGCTTGCCCCGGGGCTTACCGTTGAAGCCTTGGGAGAATTTAAAAACCAGGTCACCAATCAGGTTATAGACCTTGAACAAAACTTCCTGGGGATTGAAAAACGAAGATGGATCCTATCCGATGAAGATACACTGCCCATTACCAGGAGTAAACAGGGCTCTCTGGGATTGAGTTATGATAAGAGGAAATGGTTTGTGAGTCTCGAAGGTTTTTATAAAACGGTGGATGGTATCAGTACCTCCACCCAGGGTTTTCAGAATCAGAATCAATTCAACGGGGAGATCGGAAAATACGATGTAAAAGGGCTGGAATTCCTGATCAACCACAAAACCAACAGTTTAAGCACCTGGTTTAGCTACGCCTATAATTTAAATGATTATACTTTCGAGGACATAATTCCTCCTACTTTTCCTAACAATCTTGATATCCGTCATACCTTAACCCTCGGTGGTAATTATACCTATGGCAATTTCAAACTCGGGCTTGGATTTAATTATAGAACGGGCAAACCCTTTACAGAGCCCCTCCCCGATCCGGATGGGATAGATTCGAGCACCTTACCGGCCACTATAGTCTATCAGCCACCCAACTCCGGTCGATTACCCGACTATATGCGGGCCGATGCCTCTGCGCTATATAGTTTCGACCTGAGTTCACGCGTTAAGGCCACTGCGGGCCTATCCTTACTTAATATATTCAGCAGAGAGAATATCCTGAATGTTTACTACAGGCTCAACAATCAGCTTGAAATAGAAAGAATTGAAAGTATATCGCTCGGCTTTACCCCGAATGTAAGTTTTAGGATAAATTTCTAGTCTACATCCGTTCCGGCATATTTATACCTAAAAGCGACATGCCTGACGCTAGTACATAAGCCACGGTTTTGGAGAGTTTTACCCTGAATTTCCGCTTGTCATCATCCTTTTCACCTAAAATGGTAAGCTGCTGGTAGAAGGAATTAAATTCTTTCACCAGCTCGTAAACATAGTTGGCTACCAAAGCAGGACTCAGGTTATCCGCGGCTTGCTGTATTGTAACCGGGAACTGCCCGATGAGTTTGATCAATTCCTTTTCCTTGGCATGCAAGGGCATATCTGGCTGGGTTTTCGCTATAGCCTCCACGCTTCCTTCCTCCTCAAATTTTCTCATGATAGAGCGTATCCTGGCATAGGTATATTGTATGAACGGCCCTGTATTTCCCTGGAAATCCACCGACTCCTCCGGGTTAAAAAGAATCCGTTTTTTAGGATCCACTTTGAGTATATAATATTTTAACGCACCCAGGCCGATAATACGATAGAGAGCTTGCTTTTCCTCCTCAGAATAGCCATCCAACTTGCCCAGTTCTTTTGAGATCTGTTCAGCAGTACGGGTCATTTCATCGAGCAAGTCGTCTGCATCGACCACAGTCCCTTCCCTGCTTTTCATCTTTCCGCTGGGCAGATCTACCATTCCATAACTCAGGTGATGCAGCTGCCCCGCCCATGAATATCCAAGTTTCTTCAGGATCAGGAACAAAACTTTAAAATGATAGTCCTGTTCGTTGCCAACGGTGTAGACCATACCCGTGATATCGGGAAAGTCTTTTACCCGTTGCAAAGCTGTGCCCAGGTCCTGAGTCATATATACCGAAGTACCATCGGAACGCAAGACGATTTTTTGGTCGAGGCCTTCTTCAGTGAGATCGATCCAAACACTGCCATCGGGCTTTCTGAAGAATACGCCTTTTGAAAGTCCTTCTTCGATAACGTCTTTCCCGAGCAAATAGGTTTTACTTTCGTAATATAAGCGATCAAAATCTACCCCTAGGTTCTTATAGGTTTCATCAAATCCCTCGTATACCCAGCTATTCATTTGCTTCCAAAGCGCCACGACCTCAGGGTCGCCCGCCTCCCATTTAATCAACATATCCTGGGCTTGCTTCAATAGCGGAGCTTCTTTCTCTGCCTCCTCACGTGACATTCCTTCGTCTATCATCTTTTCGACCTCTTCCTTAAATGCTTTGTCGAAGGCCACATAATAATTCCCAACGAGTTTATCGCCCTTTATTCCGGTAGATTCGGGGGTCTCACCTCCTCCAAATTTTTTCCAGGCCAACATGCTTTTACAGATATGGATTCCGCGGTCATTGATGATTTGAGTTTTATAGACCTTTTTCCCGGAGGCTTTTAGCAACTCGGCTACCGAGTATCCCAGCAGATTGTTCCGGACATGACCTAAGTGAAGTGGTTTATTCGTATTCGGCGAAGAATACTCCACCATTACTGCCTCCGCAGAAGTATTGGCCTGAAGCCCATAATTCTCAATAGTATCCAGTGAATTGAAAAATTCGATATAGTATGCATCCCCAACCACCAGGTTTAAAAATCCCTTGACCACATTAAACCCATCGATGCTATCGAGTTGAGCACGAAGAGCTTCTCCAATAGTTGTTCCTATTTCAACAGGATTCCCTTTTATAAATTTCAACATAGGAAATACCACAACCGTAATATCGCCTTCAAAATCTTTACGTGTAGGTTGTAGTTCAACGGTGGGCAAATCGGCATCATATTGCTCCAACACAACTTTTTTGACTCGATCAATAAGGATCTGTTCGATATCCATTGCAACTCCGTTTAAGGCTGCAAAACTAAGGAAATTTTGGCGCAAAGGATTAAAACCGTGGTCTCACTTCTTTTAAACAGGCCAATTGGCTATTTTTACTCAAATGCTATGAAAAAAGAAATCCATGCTGGTCAATGTTTCCTACAACAATAAGGAGATCATAAAAAAGATCGATGAGGCTGTTGGCAAACCCTTTAAGCTGAAACAGCGCTGGGCCATGGGCGGTATCGGCTCGCCTAAACTGGAGATCACCACAGCCAGTGTCGAGATCAGAAACCTCCTCATTCTCGACAACAACCTCAATTCCTGCAATATCGAACTTCGTCCGAAGGGGATCATACTTCGATTTAGATCCTTGCTCGAGACTTTTGCCCTTGTCATCCCCTTTTATAAACTATCGATCTATAAAGGTGATTTAGGGATATATTCGGTATACAGGGATCATCATTTTGTAAAAGTGAAGGCCGATAGCAAGGCCATTCAGAAATTTTTTAAAAAAATACTGGATTACAAGGCCGATAACCTGCCGACCACAATAGATGAATTATAAGCTATGAAAATACTGGTTACCGGCGCTAATGGTTATATCGGATTGAGGCTATTACCTCAACTCCTCTCAATGGGTCACCAGGTAGTGTGTACAGTGAGGGATGCCAACAGGTTGAGCATCGATGACGAAACAAGAGCAAAGCTCGAAATCATAGAAATAGATTTTTTGGAGGAGGTAGACAGTGATAAACTTCCCAAAGATCTTCAAATCGCCTACTTTCTAATTCACTCTATGAGTAATTCCACCGAGGAATTTACAGAGATGGAGGCCAAAACGGCCCGTCATTTTAACCAATATGTAGCTGCCACCAATATAGAACAGGTGATCTATCTCAGTGGAATTGTCAATGATGAAAAGCTTTCAAAACATTTATGGTCGCGCAGGAATGTAGAGCAAATACTATCTGAAGGCAGTTACCACCTAACGGTGCTCAGGGCCGGAATAATTGTGGGGTCGGGAAGTTCTTCTTTTGAGATCATCAGGGACCTCTGTGAAAAACTTCCACTGATGATCACGCCCAAATGGGTACTGACCAAGTCTCAGCCCATTGCTATCCGAGATATTATGAATTTCCTGACTGGTGTTATCGGCCATCGTGAAACCTATGATCAGGCATTCGATATTGCAGGACCCGACGTATTGACGTATAAGGAAATGTTACAGCGCTACGCCAAAATCAGAGGGTTTAAGAACTGGATTATTACCGTACCCGTAATGACTCCTAAACTATCATCATACTGGCTGTATTTCGTTACCTCCACCTCCTATAAGCTGGCACTTAATCTGGTCGATAGCATGAAGATTGAGGTAATCGCCAGAGATAACCGTCTGGAGAAATTGCTCGGCATCACAACCCATACTTATGAGGAAGCCATAGATATGGCCTTTGAGAAGATCGAACAGAATCTGGTGGTCAGTAGCTGGAAAGACAGCATGATCAGTGGCCGTATCAATCGAAATCTGGAAAAGTACATCAAGGTACCTCAATTTGGTGTGCTGAAGGATGAAAAAACACTTAAAGTAAGTGATCCGGATAAGGTGCTGGCGCGTATATGGAAAATTGGTGGTGAAAATGGCTGGTATTATGGCAATTGGCTTTGGAAAATCCGTGGGTTTATTGACAAGCTCAACGGTGGCGTGGGTTTAAGAAGAGGACGAACCCATCCCGACAAGATCTTTGCAGGAGATGCCCTTGACTTCTGGAGGGTGCTGCTGGCCGATAAATCAGGGAAAAGATTACTGCTTTTTGCAGAAATGAGAATGCCGGGGGAAGCATGGTTGGAATTCAGGCTCGATTCGAACAATGTTCTGTATCAAACCGCCACTTTCAGGCCAAGGGGGCTAAAAGGTCGTGTTTATTGGTATTCAATCCTTCCCTTTCACTACTTCATTTTTGGAGGAATGATCCGAAATATTGCAAAAAATTAATAGTTTTTTGGCAAGAACGGTAACGATTTTGTCCTTAATTCGTTCTAAGTAATACAGTGACTTCTAACCCGATGTTTATTATGCTAAGAACGACATATTTTTTCCTGCTTCTATGGATTGGTCATAGTACTACTTTCGCACAGTCTGCATCGATCAATTCCCGGATTGTCGATGCCAAAACCGGTGAAAACATTCCTTATGCCACCGTTCAATACGCTGAAAACAAGGGTATTATCACTAATGATGAGGGCGAATTCAGCCTATATTTAAACCCATCCGTTTCCATTGATTCACTATATATCTCTTCAATGGGATATGAAAAAACCTCCGTGTCTTTGGTAAACGGACTGGATAGCCTGATCAGAATCGATCCCAAGCCTATAGAGCTCAGTGAAGTCTATCTTTTCGATAAGGAGTTAAGTGCTGAGGAAATCATCGATAAGGTAAAGGAAAGGCTTCCTCAAAACTATGATCAGAAGCCTATTAAACAGCGACTTTTTTTTAGAAAATCGAGTTTAGACCGACTGCGAAAATTCGATATCGCATTTAAGGAATCGACTATTGAAGAATTAAACGAACCTTTTATAGACAGCGTACTCTCAATTTTACCAAAGGGAAATGCTTACTATACCGAAAGTTTGTGCGATCTGTATATGAACCGCGATTCGAGTAGACTAAAAATCGAAAAGGCCGCTGAACTCTATGACAAGGACAGCGAGGTCTCGATGGAAGCGCTGGGGAAAAAAATGGAAGATATTTTTAAAGCCAATGTCAAGCCCGATTCTTACCTCAAAATTAAATCGGGATGGTTTGGTACCAAAGTTCAGGTAGATTCTATCCTGGAAGCTTCTGATGAAGCCGCTGAAATTGAAAAAGAACTGCAAGATTCAGATGATGACTTTCATTCTCACAAGAGGTGGCAGTTAAAAGAGCTTTACTCGGGTCTGTTTTTTAAGGAAGATTCAAAATTGAATTTCATAAATAAATCCAACAAATACCGCTTTGCACTAAAAGGATTTACCGCTATTGACGAACAAGGCGTATACGTATTGGAGTTCGAGCCAAAGGGCGGTGCAGATTTTAAAGGAACGATTTATGTAAACCTTGAAGATTTTGCAGTGATGAGAGTAGACTATCAGAATGTGAAGTCTCTTCGGAGAATAAAGCTATTGGGTTTTCATTACGAGGAGACCGCATACCAGGGGACCACTATTTTTGCTAAAAATAAAAACGACGTCTACGATTTGCGATTTATAAACAGGATTGAAGGACGGTATATGGGCGTCGATCGACCATTGAAAGTGATCGAAAAAAACAAGAATGTAAAAGGTCGCAGAAAACAGAATGAATTATCACTTAACATCGATTTGGTCAATATCAACACCGAAAAGTACGAACTGGTGGTCTATGATTCTGAGGTGATCACTCTTAATGAATTTGCCTCCTCCAAGGAGAATGAAATGGTAAAAGCGAAGTATATGTCGGCCTACGATCCGGAATTCTGGAATGGCTACAATATCATGGAGCCCAATCAGGTTATACGCGAATTCACCATAAGTGCAAAATAAGGTAGCAGCCTAAAATCCATTATCTTTAGCTGAATCTTACAGCCAACGCTACCGATCGAAAACTTTGTAAAAAATAACAGACTCTTAGCAGTGTCCCTCGGTATTCTGCTGATCTTCACCCTGACCGTATTCTTTTTTACAGATGAAACTTACCGGTTTATAGAGTCATGTTCGGTATGGGTCAGAAATTATTTCGGTTATTTCTATCTCTACCTGGGCCTTGGCTGCGTATTGCTGCTGGTACTGCTATCTATATCGCCACTGGGAGCGGTACGGCTGGGAAAACCTGCAGAACTACCCGAGCACAGTAACTGGGCCTGGATCTCGATGCTCTATAGCGCTGGTATGGGAGCCGGTATCTTACTAAGGGCTGTACAGGAACCCGTCTATATGCTACAAAATCCCCCGTTTAATTCGGCAAGTGACCCGCAAACCTTAGCGCTGGAATATACTTTTTTTCAATGGGGATTCACCCCCTGGGCTTTTTACGGGCTATTCGCCATGATCGTCGGCTATTCTTTATTCGTGAAGCACAAAAAAGTGAGGGTGAGCAATACGATAGAAGACAATATACATAACAAAATAGCACGCCAGGGAATCGACATAATTACCATCCTTACCACCGTCTTCGGGCTTATCGCCGCAGTAGGGTTGGGTACCACCCAGATCAATGGCGGACTGAATCATCTGAGTGATTCAGAATATGGAATAGGCACTACTCTTGGCCTGGCATTGCTGATATCTGTCCTTGCATTTATATCGGTGTGGAGAGGTGTTAATAAAGGGATAAAAATGCTTTCCAAATTCAACATTATTATAACGATTGTCTTACTGATCACAGTCTTTGCTAATAGTGATGTGGTTGCGATTTTTGGAGGATTCCTAAGTGCGAGCTTTGCCTATATTGTCGATTTTGTGCCGATGAGCATCGGCTTTGGCAATTATAATCCCGGTCTCGATTTTCTTACCGACTGGACCTTCTACTACTGGGCATTCTGGATCGCATGGGCTCCTTTTACCGGAATTTTTATCGCCCGGATCTCAAAGGGCAGAACCATCAGGGAATTACTCCTGGGGGTCATGATAGTACCCTCACTGGGAACTTTTTTCTGGTTTTCCGTTTTCGGGACATCTGCTTTCCAATTGATAGAAAGCTGGGGAAGTTATCAGGGAGAGTTCGGCAATGTTTTTACCTCGATCTTTATATTCTTTCAACACTATCCTATGGCCGCCTTGCTGAATTTCACCACAATTATACTCCTGATCACTTTTTTGGTAACCTCGGTTGATTCTGCTGTCCTAGTACTGAGTATGTTTACCGACCAGGGGAAGAAAACTCCCAGGCGTTCTCATAGGTTAATGTGGTCTGTTATAGTGCTTTTAGCTACTTTGGCCCTGATCGTTCTTGGACACGCGAAAGAGGATATCGATGTATTGGTTGCCATTCAGAAATTACTGATCATTACCTCGCTTCCGTTTTCCATATTGATGCTGGTAATGATCCCAATCTTTCTCAACTCGTTGATTCGCAAGGTAAAGAAGACATCTTAATCCTGGTTCGGACCAACCGTTTGCGGGAGGAAGATCTCGGCCATCATACAACGCGCGCTTCCGCCACCGCACTGCTCAATCGTGTCCAGTGAACTATGAACTATCGGATTGTATTTCATCAGTGTTTCCAATTGCTCTGGTCTGAGGCTGTTATAAGCTGCAGAACTCATTACCAGATGCTTTTGTCCATTTTTTCCCGACACCTGAAGCATGTTACCAGCAAAATGATTCATTTGCACTTCTGTGATCTCAACGATCTCTTTGCCATCTGACTGAAGATGCTGTACTACATTCTGTCGTTCTTCCATATCATCAATGGTATCAAGACATATAACAGCATATTGGTCGGCAATGCACATCATTACATTGGTATGATATATGGGCAGTCTGCTACCATCTTCCAGGCTTTGATACGCGGTAAATATCACAGGGGTACAGTGAAAATCCTCGCAAAATTCAAGAATGAGCGCTTCATGTGCTCTGGCCGATAACGCACAATAAACCTTTTGGTTCACCCGGTCCATAACCACACTCCCTGTGCCTTCGAGAAAGAGCTCATCTCTCTCAGCCGGACTGTAATCGATCACCTGATTGATTTGATATCCTTTCTCTTCGAGCAGGTCCAAAATATCTTCCCGTCTTTCTTTACGCCTGTTAACGGCAAACATAGGATAGAGAACCACCGTGCCTGAAGCATGAAACGAGATCCAGTTGTTGGGAAATATAGAATCAGGGGTGTCCGGATCGAACTTGTCCTCTACTACAATAACATGAATTCCAATACCTTCCAATACTTTCACAAAAGCATCGAATTCTTGTTGTGCCCTGGAGTTTACATCGGCATCCCGCAGTGCCGTATCCTCCATAAAATAATTGTTCACCGCCGTTTGTTCATTCATTCTGAAACGTACCGGCCGAATCATTAAAATCGTATTGGTGATCTGTTGTTTCATATCCATATGAAAGGCCTGTAAAATTACATATTTCCCAATTCATTTTGTAACAAATTAGTACAAGAGGTTTCTTTAAAATCAAATTAATCTTGATGTTCAATAAGTATTTAGATAAATATAACGACGGTCTGTTGTAATTTCCAATCACGACAGGCTTCTCTCCATGGCAGCTGTAATTTACTGAACCCTTACACAGGATGAACTCGAAGGCTGTAAAATTAATTTTTGTTCAATGTAGGAATATCCTTATTTTGCAATTCCTGTAAAATACCAATCCTTAATATTTAATCATCCTGCTCTTCTAAACCCAACCATATTCCAATGGAATTAAAGAATAACCTCAGCACCCGGTCAGGGTGGGAAATCATTGAGAATTCATTTAACGAAGAACAGCTAGTCACTACCGGCAGTAATTTTATGATCGGTAACGGATATCTGGGCTATCGTGGCACTTTTGAAGAGTGGACGGCCGAAAGGTTTGTAGCCTGTATTGTTACCGACACCTGGGACCAGGCCGAAGGAAGTCGCTGGAGTGAGCTGTGCAATGTCCCCAATGGCCTCTTTACCCAGCTTTTTACGAATAGTAAAATGATCTCGGCCTTTGATGGAGAAATTGAGGACTATTACAGGGCGCTCCATATGAATCACGGGCTTAACCAACGGAAGTTTTTATGGAGTTCGGAAGGATCTGTCCCGACCATTCTGGAGGTTGAAAAATTTGCAAGCATGAACAATCCTCATCTCCTGGCGATGCGATACAGCTTTACCGCCAGGGGCGATGGACGCTATATTCTGCGCACAGGGATCGATGGAAAAGTATGGAGTATCAATGGGGAGCATTTTCGATCATATACCACACGCGAGGAAAAGGGATGCCTGCTGATGGAACTACATACCAGTGAACTAAATACAAGGATCATTGTAGCCGAAGGCGTAACGCTAAAAGGGCCCGATCCCATAGATGTTTCGATCATTGAGGAAGAAAAGGCATGTTTTAGGGAATATATATTTGAATTGGAGAAGAACCAGGAAGTGATCATGGAGAAGGTGGTCTCCGTTACACATGACAACCGATTAGAGGATCCACTCACGACTGCACTAGATGAGGTACTTGAAGGACTTGAGCTGGGCTATCCGGGTCTAAAAGCAGAACACATCGGTCATTGGGACAGATTCTGGAACATTTCCGATATCCAGATCGGGGAAAACACCGAAGCACAGGTTATCGCGCGTTTCAATATCTATCAGGCCTATATCGCCACCCCTACCCATGATAATCTACCAATTGGCGCCCGTGGCTTATCTTGTCAGGTATACCAGGGGGCGGCTTTCTGGGACCAGGAAACATTTAACCTTCCGATGTTCGTCTATACCCATCCCGATATTGCAAAGAATCTGGTTGCCTACCGGCACGACACCCTTGATGGTGCAAGGAGAAAGGCAAGGGAATTAGGATATTATGGAGCTTTTTATGCCTGGACCAGCGGGAAGACCGGCGATGAGCTCTTTCCAGATTATTTCTTCACAGACGTTCTTAGCGGCAGGCCTATACGCAACCACTTTAACTGCTGGCAGATCCATATTTCACCCGACGTGGTCTACGGGATCTGGCTGTACTTTGAAGCAACGCAAGACTGGGAATTTATGTTGAAATATGGGGTAGAAGTACTTTTTGAGGTAGCACAGTTCCTGGTTTCCAGGGTACATTTCAAAAAAGACAAGAATCGCTACGAATTGATCCGGGTACTAGGACCAGAT
>JBDNAQ010000221.1:0-10465 GCA_039768345.1 Flavobacteriaceae bacterium | reverse complement strand
GAGAAACCGGATGTTTGCAATGCTATAGGGGCTCACCATGATGAGGTGGAAATGAAATCCTTGATATCGCCTATTGTTCAGGTTTGTGACGCCATCAGCGGAGCCCGGCCAGGGGCCAGGAGACAGGTACTAGATTCCTATATCCAGCGGCTCAAAGACCTTGAAGAAATCGCTTTTGCTTTTGGAGGTGTTCAGAAAGCCTATGCTATCCAGGCAGGGAGAGAGTTACGGGTTATCGTGGAGAGTGAAAAAGTTAGTGATGAAAAAGCCGCCCAGCTCTCCTTCGAAATATCACAAAAAATTCAAACCGATATGACCTATCCCGGACAGGTAAAGGTTACGGTGATCAGGGAAACACGATCTGTAAACGTCGCTAAATAATATCGGAAATCAACTAACTATTGATTAAAGATCAAAGGATACACTCAGCTTCGGTCTCCACTAACCATTGAGGATCGATAAAACCTTTGATTACGACAAAAGTACAAGCGGGTTTAATACTATCGAATACAATCTGATGGGCCCTGGCAGCATCTCTCCAGTCGCTCTTGTGCTTTAAATAAATCCGTGTCCTAACAACATCTGTTAGCCGACCTCCGGCCTTTTCAATGGCTTTCTGCATTAATTCAATGCAATGTTTTGTCTGATGAAATACATCTCCGGGAAATGCTGTCTTCCCATCATTTGCGATCGGAGCGGTGCCAGATACCATTATCCGGTCATTGAATCGGACCGCCCTGGCAAAGCCGATGGTTTTTTCGAAGGCAGATCCGGAAGATATGTTCTTACGGTCCATTATAAAATCATTTCGTGTTAGAATTATAGAATTACTCGGGGAATAAGTCGATGTGGCGGTGTAAAAAAGGAGGGGTATTTATTCTTCTTCCGATGTGGCATCGTCAGTTGCGGCATCCTCTTTTTGCAAGTTGTGCTGCATGATATTTAGCTTTTTCAACTTGGTCTTCCAGGTGCCCAGGCTTTCTTTTTGCCTGTTGATATTATTGATAACCTCCTGAACCAGTGGATTGTTCTCAGAGTTCTCAGAAAAAAACAGCAAGTTATTTTCTAACTGGTTTATCGCGTTGTTGGTCTCATCGATCTTTCTCCTGATAAAGGTGCGTTCGTTTCGGATAGCATACTCGTCTTCCCCTGAAGCCAGTCTTTGGATCTTATTCCCATATTTGAGTAGTTCAGATTCCTGGCGACTTACATCGAGCTTGGTCAGAATAGCATCAACTATCTTGTTAAACTTGCCATTGATATTTTTTTTATTAAACGGAACCCTTCCAACCGCCTTCCATCGATCGATCAGTTGTTTTATCGATTCCAGATCTTTTTCTTTTTCTTTATTGTCCTTGCTCAATTGAAAAGCCCTGATCTCCTCCAGGATCTTATTCTTTTCTTCAAAATTTGCCATTTCAGCAGAAAATGCCTTGTTTTTACTGGCATGCAGCCGATCAAAATAATGATTACAGGCTGCTTTAAACTCATTCCAAATTTTATCGGAAAATTTTCTCGGTACATGGCCAATTTGTTTCCATTCTCTCTGGATACGTTTCATTTCAGCCGTTGTTGTTTCCCAGTCATCGCTGTCTTTCAGTGAAATGGCAAGATTGAGCAATTCTCTTTTTTTGTCCAGATTATCCTGCTGAATTTTTTTAAGATTCTTGTAAAAGGCATTCTTGCCACGATTGAAGGAACGCACCGCCTCCTTGAACGAAGCCCAGGTTTTATCATTATCTTTCTGGGCCACTCTCCCTGCCTGGAAAAAGGCATCTCTCTGGCTTTCAACCTGTTTTATCTGCTGCTGAATATCCCGATGGCTTTGACCAATATTTTCGGCAAGCTTTTGAATCTCGGCAATAATTTCATTTTTCACCTCCAGGTTTTTTTCAAAATCTTTCTCCTGTTCCTTGAAATATTCCTGTCTGCGTTGGTGCATTGCTTTGGTCGCTTCACTAAAACGTTCCCAAATAGCTTCCCGATGTTCTTTGTCTACCGGGCCAATATCTTCTTTCCAGATCTTGTGTAAGGTCTGTAATTCTCTAAAGGCTTTATTGATATCCTTGGTCTCTACCAGTTCTTCTGCACGTTCAACAATTTTTACTTTCTCTTCCAGATTGTGTTTAAAATCCAGATCCCTCAATTCCCTGTTGAGATGAAGAAAGTCATAGAAGATTTCTATATGATGGTGGTAAGTTCTCCAGACATCGTTGTATTGGCTTCTGGGAACAGGACCTGCATTGCGCCATTTTTCCTGGAGATCCTTAAAATTTTTATAGGTGGTATTGATGTCCTCTTCAACGTTAACAAGGCCTTTTAGGGCTTCAATAATCGCTAGACGATTAGCCAGGTTTTCCTTTAGGCTATGTTCAAGATTTTTATAATAGTGGTTCCTCTTTTCCCTGTATTCATTAAAAACTTCATTGAACTGCCGTTTTGTAACGGAATTGTATTTGAAGTCGACCTCATTGCCCCCTTTGCTGACGTATTCTTCTTTCTTCTGTTCAATAAAATCCTGGAACTTATGATCAAATTCCTGTTTTATAGCGTCGACATGTCTTTTGATCGCCTGGACTTTCTCGTTTTTAACCAATCGCTGCAACTCCCCAACGAGGTTTTCGAGGGTCATGGCATGATAGTCAAGGAAGGGAATTTGATGCCTTTGCGGATGATGGGTATCTTCAGCATCTTCTGCATTGGAATCCTCAATCTCTGCCATAGCCTCCTCCTTGGTCTCAACCGTAGTTTCGCCAGGGGTTTTTTCCTGTTCTTGGGGCTCTGCTTCAGCGGTTTTCTCTGATTCCTTAATATTATCAGTAGCTGCTGAATTTTCTTCCTCTACAGGATCCTGTAGTTTGTGGTCCTTATCTTCCAACATCACCGTAGTGTTTGTCTGTCACAACTGGGTAGTCTCTTCTAAGATACTAACATGATTGCGAACTACAAAGGTAATGATTCTTCTTTTTAAAGGCTTTGCAGGCCTTTAACCCGATTCTGAAGAACGCGCTATGGGATAGGGTTGTTCCAGATTTCCCAAGATTTTTCGGCCTGGAGTTCCAACATCCTTAATCCATTGAGAATTCTTGCACCTCGCTGCTCGCCTTCTTTCAAAAAAAGGGTCTTGGTCGGATTGTAGATTAAATCGTAAAGAAAATGTCTGTGGTTTATAAGCGAGTAGGGCAGAGCGGGTTTTTGCTGAATGTCCGGGAATGTTCCCAGCGGGGTACAGTTAACGATAAGCGTAGATGCTGACATAATTTCTTTTCCAAGGTCCTGATAGCTTAACTGGCCATCTGCCGGAGACCTGCTAACAAGTCGATATTCAATCCCTAATTGCCCAAGAACATAGGCTATAGCTTTGGAGGCACCGCCGGTACCCAGGATCAACGCATGCTCGTCGCCCGGACCTAACATGCCCGAAATAGATTCTTTAAACCCATAAACATCGGTATTATGGCCTTTTAGACCCCGGGAGCTGAACTCAATCGTATTTACGGCACCGATTTCCGCAGCTTGAGGTTCAATTTCGTCCAGGTAGGGGATTATGGCTTCTTTGTAGGGGATCGTAACGTTCAGCCCGCGAAGTCTTTTATTAGACTGTAACAGCAATGGGAACTCATCAATATTTTCCAGGTCGAAATTTACGTAATCGTAGTCTTCAAGTCCTTCTCTCTGGAACTTGTTGGTAAAGTATGAGCGGGAAAAAGAATAAGCGATATTCTTACCTACCAAACCGTATCTATGCTTCTTGTTGCCTGTTTTTGCCATAAATTTCGAGCACTATTAAAAGGGCGATTCCCAGGAGAATAAAAAGTACAGACCACCAGGTTTGCGAATCACTGATATCTGGAAGGAATCTTTCATAATTCATCACGATGGGAGCTCCGTTAGAATCCAATAATGGCGAGCCCATGTCATCGGTCATAAAGATGGTTCTTTTCCAAGGCCAGACAACTCCCAGAGAGCCTGTAATAAATCCTATGATCATGGCCGTGGTAATATGTCTGTAGTGCTTGAGTACATAGCCCAGGATGTGGGATAGTGTTACAAGACCAGTTGCCGATCCTGCTGTGAAGGTAGCCAGAATTAGCAGTGTATTAAGTCGTTTTTCGTTTTGAGCGAAACTAAAATCTCCCCGGAAGACCTCAGCAAATGTATCGTAAAGGGCATTAACCGAATCTACAAGAAGTAAGACGTAATTACCCAGCAGGATCAATATGAAGGATCCAGACAGACCTGGCAGAGTCATACCAGATACACTTATAATTCCGCAGAAAAATATAAATAAGAGGTTGTCGTTCTCTCTTGCCGGACTCAAAAAGCTGATCGATACACCGACGATCAAACCAAAAATACCCACTGGAATGGTTTTTTTACTCCAATGTTGGTAGTCCTTTGCGATATAATAGATCGAACCGATGATCATTCCGAAAAAAGTAGCCCAGACATAGAGCTCTTCTTTTTCCAGGAAGTAATCCAATAGCTTGGAAACACTAAAATAGCTGACGAGCATTCCAAAGATGAGAAGCGACAGGAACTGGCCGTTTACGTATTGGTAAAAGCTTTTGAATCGGCCATTAAAAAGTAATTTTATAGCTTTTGAATTAATCTTCTGGAGTGAGTAGATAAACTCTTCATAAAATCCTGCCACGAAGGCCACTATGCCTCCGGAGACGCCAGGTACTTTATTAGCCGCACCCATACCCAAACCTTTAATGACCAAGAATACTTTGTCTAAAAATGACCTGGGTTGATACATGGATAGATTTGCTTACTTTTTTGAGGCGATTTTTTCGAGTATAAAAATAAGGGAAAATCCAAGTATTGCCAGCGGAATGGCATATTCTAGCTGATTATCGCCCAGATACTTCCAGGGTACTATATTAATTTCCTTAATCGCAACGCTCTTATCTCCATAGACCCTTGATTCTAATACTTCCTTCCATGGCCAAATCTTGTTGAGAGAACCCAGAATAAAGCCGGTAAGTAAGGCCAGCGTGACATTTTTATAGTGGTGAAACATCCATTTTAATAGTCGGGCAAAACTCAAAAGACCAAAGATGGCTCCAAGTGCCATCACACCAAGGATGAGAAAATTCCTCTCATGAACTGCATCCAAAGCTGTCTTATATGAGCCAAGTAATACCAGGATAAATGCCCCTGAGATCCCGGGCAGGATCATTGCACATACAGCCAGGGCACCAGAAAGAAAAAAGAATGGTAAACTCTCGCTATTATCGGCGGGGGGAAGAGATGTAATAAAATATGCGGCTAATGCTCCTAATATAAACACAGCTATCAAAGCGATACTCCATCGTTTGATATCTCGTGCAACAATAATTACGCTGGCCAGCACCAAACCGAAGAAAAACGACCATACCAGGATCGGCTGATTCTCGAGCAACCAACTGATAAGTTTCGCCAGGGAGACTACACTGACCGCAATGCCACTAAAAAGCGCTAGGAGGAAATTGCCATTTAATCGCTGCCAGGCCGCCTTTATACCTTTATCTTTCCAGGTTTTGAAGGTGGAGAGATTAAAGTTGTTCAACGATGTGATCAGCTCTTCATAGATACCCGAAATAAAGGCGATAGTTCCACCGGATACCCCAGGAACGACATCTGCGGCTCCCATGGCCATTCCCTTTAATGCTACTATGATGTATTGTAACAGATTTCGGCCTTCCATAGCAAAATAAAGGACAAAAGTAAGTCTTTTAATCAGAAGTGTTCTGTGCGCCCGAAATTATGTTCTGTGTGCGAAATGATCGGTAGAATTCGGGAAATTCACGCTCTAACAATGACATTTTTGTCCTGTCGAGCCCTAGTGCGATAACCAGGTATTTTTCAGAGTTAAAGATATCTCCGCGGAGATTGTATAAGCCCGAGATCCTATAAGGGATAAATGCCTCCTCAGGATAAAATTCGAATCCCTGGATTAGAATCTGGATGGCCGACTCCAGATCGGAAGAGGCTATAACTACCGATGCCCAGTTAAGCCATGTATCTACCTCGTAATTGCCCAGTTCAACGGTTTGCTTATAGGCAAAGTCTGCTTCGTCCAGGTTTTCCAGCGCCTGATGAATACCGGCACATTTCTTCCAGTAAAGCGGATTTTCCCCATCGATATTGATGGCTTTATTGATATAATACAGCGCCCTTTCATGGTTATTTTTCCGGCTGTAGAATTCGGTTATGGCGATCCAGCCCTTGTCTAACAAAGGATCTTCATGCACGGTCTGATAGTAGTAATACTTAGCTAAATCATCGTTGCGCAGCTTTTCATGGCAAACACCCATCCGAAGATAGGCATGGGATGTTGGGTCTTCTATCTTGATCGTGGTTTCGTAGTTGGCAATGGCTTCGTTGTACTTGCCCATTTTTTCGAGCACTTTACCTTTTTCAAAATAGGCCCCGATAAACTCATCATCTGAAATAATGGCAAAATCGAACGCAGCCAGAGCTTCCTCGTACAAATCCTTGATCATATACTGTTTCCCCAATTGGTGCCATGCTACCTGTGAATATGGATTATGTTCGAGGTAGTCGTTTAAAAAATGGATAGCACCATCATAGTCCTCGAGGAATTCAAAACAGTAGACAACATTATAGAGAGAAGAGTAATCGTGTGGGTCGTAACCAACACACTGCATAAAACTCTTTTTGGCCAATTCAAAATCGTCCATAAAAAGATACTCCATACCCAGGAGCGAATAGATGTCTAGGTTATCAGTCGAAAACTCCAATGCTTTTTCCAAAAGGGCAACAGCCGCCTCATGATTGTCTTTTTTGGAATAGATATTTGCGCGCTGAATATAGATTTCCTCGTTCGTACTATCGAGTAACTGTAATTTGTCGAGCTGCTTTTCGGCCAGGTCGAGATTATTCTCAAATACCAGTACTTCGACATTCAATAATTTCAATTCAATAGAATCAGGATGTTGTCGCAATCCGATCTTGATCGCCTTCTTGGCAAGGGAGATCTTGCCATTATTTAGGTAATGATGAATGATGTCTTCGAAATCCTCAGAGTCAAAAAAATAGACATCATCGGTCTTCAGCATTGACTCAAACTTCGCTATGGGTTGGTTTGGTCTTTCGTCAGGTTCTAACGCCATAGAACATTTCTTGGTTAACTATGGATTTAAATTTAGTCTTTTAACAACCATACGTCTGGGAAGATTTGAGCTATATTATTAACAATTTAGTTAACAAATTATTGTTGAAATTCTTCTAAAACTTCGAGAATAATTTCACACCCTTTATCGATCTCCTCCCTGGATATGGTTAAGGGCGGAGATATCCGGACAGCGCGTTTTTCGAAAAGAAGCCAAAACAGCACAAGGCCTTTAGATGCGCAGGCCATCACAAGTCGGTTAGCTGTTTCAGCATCCTTCAAAATCATCGCTAGCATCAGCCCTTTCCCCCTCAGCTCTTCGATCAGTGGATGGCGTAACCTTTGTCGAAATTGTTGTTCCTTTTCCAGTGTCAACGCGATTAAATCACTTTCCTGAAGCTCTTGCAAGGTGGCCAGAGCGGCTGCAGCGACGACAGCATTGCCGCCAAAAGTAGTGATATGCCCCAAGGCTGGATTCTGACTCAGGCTTAACATAATGTTCCGGGAAGAGGTAAATGCGCCAACAGGCAGACCTGATGCCATCGACTTACCCATCACAAGAATATCGGGCAAAATTCCATAGTGTTCGAAGGCGAAGAATTTGCCTGTACGGCCGAAACCAGGCTGGATCTCATCCAATATTAGCAGTGCACCATTTTCTTTGCATTTCTTTTGTACTTCTCTAAGATAATCGGATGCCGGAAGTATAAATCCAGCGCCGCCCTGAATGGTTTCTAATACCACAGCTGCCGTACTCTTATTGATTTTTTCCAGGTCGGCTATCACATTGAAATCTATAAATCGCACATCGGGTAATAAGGGTCTGAAGGGTGCCTTTTGTTCTTCATGGCTCATCAGGCTAAGACTGCCCATGGTATTGCCATGGTATGCATTCCTCGCCGCGATGATTTCTGACCTTCCGGTATAGCGCCTGGCCAGTTTAATCGCCCCTTCTATTGCCTCTGTGCCAGAGTTGACCAAATAGGTCATCTCCAGGGGATCGGGAAGTATATTGGCTAGACTTTTGGTAAGGCGTAAGGCGGGATCCTGAACATATTCACCATAAACCATAACATGGAGGTATTTCTCACTCTGCTCCTTAATCGCCCTTACTATTCTTGGATGGCAATGACCGAGTCCGCATGCTGAGACCCCTGCAACAAAATCTAAATGTGCCCTGCCGGCTGTATCGTAGATATACGAACCTTGCGCATGTGAAACGGTAAGACCCAGAGGAGTAGTGGTAGTTTGGGCCTGGTATTTTAAAAAGTCCTTATCCATCAGGGTCCGACAGTTCTACAGGGCGTGGTTTATTTTTTACCTGGATGGCCTGGCCGTTGGGTTGGAGCAAGCTCCCTTCTTCTTCAGGCTGGTTTTCTTCTTCCTGTGCATCGAGGGGATGGTCAACACCCTGTATTCTTACTAATTCAATATTGTTATCATCATCATCGAAGATTTCATCCTTGGTACGTATCCGTTCCTCTCCGCGCCATATAAATCCTTTAAGTTTTCTACTGTTCAACGGTAAATCTTTTTCCGGAAAAATATCTCCGTCGGGGTCTGTAAAAAATGTGATCTCCTCAATTTCACTACTGTCTAATTTCATCTGAATAGCACTACAAATAGTCTTGTTGATACCGATGAGTTCATTGTCATCGTTGTACATATAATAGATAACCTCGGTATTTTTAACCAGATCAACTATTTTCAATTCGTTCTCGATGAATTTTCCGAAGAGATCTTTACCCTTTGCCTGGTTATACCCAGTTTTGCTCACGCTGTCCAGGGAAATGATAAAAGCATTGTTGAGGACTTTTAACGAGTCTAGTTTTTGGGTTTCGCTGTCACTGATCAAATGAATACTGTCGCCGGTCATCTGATTTTCAAGATTCCACAGTACCGGTTCGGTTACCATTTGAGTAATGCCCGTTCTCTGCTCATAATGTATGGAATCACATTTGCCACTTAGGTCGGTTTTATAGAATTTGGCATTTCTAAAAGCCCGGAGTATTCTTTGTTCGGGCTTACCGGTAACCATTAGGGTATCTCCATGCATATAAAGCGAATCTTGCTCCACTAGGCTCACCGATACGGCCCTTTTTGTGGCAAAAACAGAATCTTTGGCTTTAAAAACCTCGGCATAATGAGCCCTGATAACACCTTGATTTACGGTATCGGTAACTTTGATATTATTAGTGGCCGAGGCAAACTCGGTCGCCTTATCAAAATAGACACTATCCCCTTCAATTATTTGATTGTTGTAATCGATCCTGGTATTTTTTATGCCATAGCCACTCTCGATTTTGGTATCGTAGAAACCCCTTTCGCAATAGATCTTGTAGGTGTCACCTGTAATCGTAGAGGGCCCATACATATAGGCATTCCTAGAAGAGGTATAATAATCGAGATGTTTAGATTCCAGTGTGTATTCCGGATTCTTGATCCTAACGCTATCGAGGAACTGATACTTTTTTGGGATCATAAAATACCGGCCTTTTTCGCTGGTAAGTGTATTGGCAGAATCTACTATTGTTCCCCCGCTATTATAATATGATTCCTGTAGAGCCCGGTCCCAGTAAAGCGTATCGGTACGAAGTGTCATTTCCGGGTTTTTCAAAATAACCCTTTCCCAGGCTTTGGCCAGCCTTTTATTTCCATCGAAATCGATCCGGCCACTGGTCAACCGGATACTATCGCCTTGTTGCAACCGTATATTTCCAATGGCCTTTAAGCGATTCTCTTTTTGATAATAAATCGCGATATCGCACCAGAGATTTGCACCCTCATGTTCAAACTGGACTTGTCTATTGTCCTTGCTGAAGAGTGAAGCACCAGGGAATTGTTCTTCATCTTTAGTAAAGTTCGCACCATAAACGATATTGATCTGTCGCTCTCCAGTGGCTGGCTCCTGCGCGCCAGTGGGCTGGGTGAGCATCAGCGACAAACATAAAACAAAGAGGTATCTCCACGCTTTCATTCTGTCCAAAAATAGTTCTTTTCAACTTTTCCCCATCTGAATTGGGATAGTTTTAGGACGACTCCCCTATTGAACATTGCTAATCCTTACTTTGAACGGTAGATGGTTTGCTTCCTGTCTGGTCCTACCGATACTATTTTGACAGGTACCTGAAGTTCTTTTTCAAGGAATTCGACGTACTGATTAAGGGTTTCGGGAAGTTCCGATGCCTTACTCATACCGGTCAGATCCTTCTTCCAACCTTTCATCTCGGTGTAAACGGGTGTAACGTTTTCCGATTCAATATTATAGGGCAGATGGCTGATGGTTTTACCACGATATTTATAAGCAGTACAGATTTTCAGAGAGTCGAAGCCACTTAACACGTC
>JBDNAQ010000220.1:0-3267 GCA_039768345.1 Flavobacteriaceae bacterium | reverse complement strand
TCGTTCGATGGCCCATCGAGGTGCGCCACATCCATTCCCTCAAGGGCAGCAAGTCTTAATGGTTCTATTGCATCATTAATAGATTGAGCCCCAAAATCGAGTCCGGCAATCGTGCGCAATGGCCGTTGTCCCGGAGGTAATTTTATAAGTGTCTCAAAGGTTTTTACCACGATCATGGGATCGGTGGGGGCGTCTTTGTCTTCGAACAAAGCCATGACATTATTACCAAAGCCCTCGTTGAAATCGGTTACATGCTGATAAGCCTCTGTAATCTCCTGGCTGTCTGCCTGGACCATATTACCAAAGAAATTGGTCGAAAAAGGCCCTGGTTCAACCAACACCACGTCTATCCCATGGGGGGAGAGTTCATAACGCATAGATTCACCAAGCCCTTCCAAGCCCCATTTACTGGCATGGTAGACGCCAAAGCCCGGGAAGGCAAAACGGCCCGCTATGGAACTCACCATGATAATAAGCCCGGATTTTCGGGAACGCATACCTGGCAGAACCGCCTTAGAGACTCGAAGGGGGCCAACGATATTGAGATCGAGTTGGTCCAGGCATTGTTGTGAAGAAAAGGCCTCCACAGCACCGCCCCAGCCACCGCCTGCATTGTTGATTAGAATGTCTATTTCCGGGATTTGATCAACCGCTGAACTGACACTGGCATCAGACGTTACATCCATATCGACAACATTCAATTTGAAGCCTTTCGCTTTTGCAAAGTCGCGGAGTTCATTTGCCACCTCCGAATTTTTGCTTCCTACATTTCGCATACCGGCGTATACGTGATAGCCATTCTCAGCAAGGTATTTGGCTGCAAGGTAACCGAAGCCTGAGCTGCATCCGGTGATCAAAATATTTTTCATTTTATGAAGGTTTAAAGGTTTGTTTTTGGACTGGACATATGATAATACTTTGTACTTGGGAGAACCTTTTAAAGATAGCGATAATATGGGAATGAATCATCGTGAACAAAGGGAATTGTCCAGAGCATATGTTTGGTTTGAGCAGCACAGGAATGAACCGAAAAATAAAATACATGATGACCTGCAATGCATTTGCGGGGAAAGAAGGTAAATTGATGTTGGGGAGGACCGGTATTTACCCCCAGCCAAATTTATAGGTTTTAAAAAAAATATTCATTCCAGTATTAGCAGGAACCTCAAGGGTCCACGAAGATTGGAATGCCTCCAAAAAAATGAGCTAAGATTCTACAACGTCCTCAAATACTCCGCTATTGCCCTCGCTTCTTCCTCCGTCAGGTTCTGATTGAGCATAATGGCATTGTTGTACTCTTTAAGCAAAGCTATGGCGATAGGATCTTCTTTGAGCATGCCATCGGGATTAAGGATCATATTCATCACCCATTCCGGGCTGCGACGTTCATAAACTCCGGCCATAGCAGGACCGATCATTCGCTGGTCTGCCATATGACAGGCCACACAGATGGTACTGAACTTAGCTTCACCCTGAGCGGCCAGTTCCGAATCGATTTCAGCCCCGAAATCAACAGAGGTAATGGGTCCGATTCCTTTATTACTCAGGTCAACGGGGACCTCTTCGGAAACCTCCTTAGGCGCTGCTTCCTTTTTGGTGCGGTTTATCTCAAATCCGCCTTCTTTTTTTTCTTCTTTCTTCTCCCCACAACTCATGATGAGCAAGGCAAGTGACAGGAGGGTGATCCAATTTTTCATTCTCAATTATTTTTGAAGCACTAATATACTAATTCAACTGTTTTTAATCGTGGGCGGCAATGAATTTTGCGGCGATCCTTTCGGTATAACTCGTATTCCCGGGCTCATAAAAACCAACATGCCCACCATATAAGGGCATGTCGAGATAGAGAAATGGATTTAGGTGAGCTTCTTTAACCGGATAGCAACTATTTCCCAGAAAGCTATCGTCTTTAGCATTCACCAAAAGTGTGGGAGTATTGATAAGTGGTAGAAACTGTAAGGAACTGCATTTGACATAATAGTCCATTGCATCCTCAAATCCATGTGCTTTGCTGGTATATATGTCGTCGAAATCCTTAAGCGTTTTCACCGCCCTGATCTCCTTTTCACTGATTCGATCCGGAAATTTTCCGTTTTTAAGCCATAGCTTATGTACAAGATGATTTATAAATCGCCTGGAATAAAGGGCGTTTTGGGTTTTCTGCAGCTGAACAAGAGAATCATAGAGGTCGCAAGGCACCGAAACCGCTACCACAGCCTTCAATTGCTTTGGCAATAATCGCCCTTCGCCAAGATATTTTAAGACCATATTACCTCCGAGACTAAAGCCCTTTATATAGATAGAGGAATAAAAATCCAGATCGACTATGTGGTTCATCACCGCCTCTAAATCTTCAGTAGCGCCACTATGATATGATCGGAACAAAAGATTGGTTTCTCCACTGCAACCTCTGAAATTTACCGCACAGGCGTCATAGCCCATCGCGTTGAATATTTTGGCACTACCCATCATATAAGGACGCTGACCATGACCTTCGAGCCCATGCAGCAAGACCACCAACTTGCGACTACCCGATTCTGCAAAACTCCAGTCCAGATCAATAAAATCCCCATCGGGCAAAATTATCCGCTTCCGTTGTTGATCCACACCATTTATACGGCGGATAAGGCCGGCGTATATGGTAGCAATATGACTGTTCCGGAAAATGAATGGCGGAGAATATTTGGATTCCTGTATAGGCACGAGAGTTAATTAATAATTAGTAATTGGAAATTGAAAAATACTGCTGTTAGTGATTAATTTGATTTTTACAAACTTCAATTATCCATTTTTAATTATCCGTTTTCAATTAATAAAGGATATTATCCTTGGGTTTCACTGGCTCAGGAAGTTCCTCTTCATCGAGCATATCCCTGATATCTATTTCGATAGTGCGGCAGAGCGCTGTCATGGGGACGTCGTTTATACGACCCTCGAAGGGATCCTCACTATTGTCGCCTACTTTTTCCATGGTGATAAAGATCCATGAGATAAGTACAGAGAATGGGATCATTAAAAAGACATACAAGTCTGCGGGATCTTCGGCTGAAATCACCGCGTCATCTTCAAATACGTCGAGTAACCCAAAAGGTAATAACAGGATAAAAATCCAGGTGAAGACCCTTGAAAAAAATCCATATTGCCTGGGGAATGGGGTATTCTTGATACGTTCTGCCTTCCCCTGTAAATTATAGAACTCCTCGAGGATCGAATGCAGCTGGTCTTCCTGGAATCCGTCGATGATCCCTTTTTCTTTTAATGTAGTGA
>JBDNAQ010000219.1:0-5221 GCA_039768345.1 Flavobacteriaceae bacterium | reverse complement strand
TCTGTAGGTTTTGCCACCAGGAGGAGGTCAAATGAAGTCAGCTGGTCGTAAACTGTTTGCGGATCCGACGGTACAGAATCGAGTGTAATCGCTCCTATATTGTAATAATCACGTAAAGCGCCCAGCAGATCGGCCATATATATATCTTCGAGTTCTCCGTTGCCCTTTAAGACGGCGATCTTTTTCTTTTCTCTCATCTGGAGCTTGGCAAAGGCATCGGCGAAGGCATATTCGAGATTCTGAACCGAAGTATTGATACGCTCCTCCGATGAAGCCCCTAATTTATTCTTTAGAAGCGCTACTTTAATGGTCTGGTCACCCTGGTTGATCATCGCCCAGGGGATGACGAGTTCCTGACTAACACGCCCATTCTCTTCGATAGTGACCGATGCCGGTTTTAAGCCGATCCTTTGAAGCTGGGCAAGGGTAGCTTCCGCCTGGCTGGCATCCTCGAGAGGATCTATAAAATCATATTTGATATTGCCGTTTATGGCGGTAAATTGTTCGAGAATAAGCTTGGTTTCAACACGTAACTTTTCGAATTCCACAGGAAGCTCTCCCGCCAGGAGTACATCGACAATTATAGGGGTATCGATCTTCTCAACTACAGTTTCAGCGGCCTCAGAAAGCGAATACCTCCGGTCCTCGGTAAGATCTAGCCTGGTATATACAAAAGAAGAGATCGTGTTGGCAATTCCGATTATCAGAATAACAGGCAGCCATATGTGGATTGCTTTGTTTATCATCAACGGTTACGATTTTTAAGTTGCACTACCGTTAAGTAGAGGAACAGAAATGAAAGACTGAGAAAGTAAACCACATCCCTGGTGTCGAGAATACCCCCTGCCATGGTTTCGAACCTTTCTTTAAGGCCTAAATTTTGCAAAAAGATTGCAGCATCAGCATTGCTGGCGAGTGTTGCCAGGCCTTCCGATAAGTAAAAAAGAATAAAGCATATGATAATGCCCCCGATAAAGGCAACGATCTGATTATCTGTTACAGATGAAGTAAAAAGGCTAATACCGGTGTAAGTAGAGATCAGAAACAGCAGTCCTATGTACGAGCCCAGCGCCAGCCCGATATCGATATTGCCTATAGTGCTGCCCAATTGAGATAAGCTATATATGTATATCAGCGTAGGTAGTATGGCGATCGTAGTAAGGGCAAGCGCGGCAAAATATTTCGCGAGGACCAGACGCCAAAGTGAAACCGGGGAAATATAGAGTAACTCCAGGGTACCCGACCTCATTTCTTCAGAGAAACTCTTCATACAGACCGCTGGTATCAGCAACAACATGATCCATGGCGCCAGTAGGAAAAAATTACTCAAATCCGCAAAGCCATAATCAAATATGTTAAATCCTCCCTGAAATACCCAAAGGAACAGTCCGTTGATTACCAGAAAAATGGCTATGATCAGATAGGCGATCGGAGAGGCGAAAAAGGATGTTATTTCTCTTTTAAATATGGCCCACATATGCAATTTAGTTTAATGAAGCTAGGCTATCAACGCTCCAGGCTTCCGGCCTGGTTTCAAAAAGCAGCTTAGTTTTACCCCAAACATTTCTGAAAAAATCGGATTGTCTGTATGCTTCCAGATCCTCTTCTGAACCCCATCGACTATAGGTAAAAAAAATCCTGGGATCATTTCGGTCTTTATATAGTTCCAATAATCCACAACCCTCAAAATTGCGGATAGTATTCTTCGTCTTTTCAAAAATCTGCTCAAAACTAGAAATATTTTCTTCCCTAATGGTCAGTTTTACAATACGGATCAGCATCTAAAGAAAGTTTATGGTTATGGTGTCTCTGTAATCAAGGCCAATCAGTGTGGAAGCACTGCCCACGGTATTCATATCACTTTTATAAATAGCCAGTTCGATATAGTCGCCGGAATTGAAAAGGGCCAATAGATCTCCCGGACCCCTTCGCTTGCTTTTATCCTGACCAAAATCGATAATATCGCTGTAAGTGTCGTGAATACTATTGATTCTTTTATTTCTGGCCAGTAGTTCGAATTTTCTCCCATTGCGATATGCTTCGAACAAGCTACGCTGGATATTAGTGATCACATTGCCATAATTATCGATATAAATAACATTGCCGACAATGGTTTTGCCATCATTGGTAATTCGTGGAGAAAACTCCTTGAGTTCTTTTAGTTGATCGAATTCCTTACCAACTACTTCGAGCTTTCCGCCGCGGGCGATATGGCATGCCACCGGGACAAAGACATCCAGTACCGGAAAAGAGCCCTGTGCCGGGTTAGGAATATTGATCTCAACGACTTTATCAGGTTTTATTTCACTGGTGATGAGGCTGATGACTCCATTATTGGCGCTGATAAAATAATGCCCGTCTACCAAAACTGCAATATGTCTGTTTTCTGCCGTTGGCTCAGCGTCTACACCGACAATATGAATGGTTCCCTGTGGAAATGCCTTGTATGAATTTTTTAATATATATGCGCATTCCTGAATGTTGAAAGGACTGATGGAATGCGATATATCAACAATTCTTATATCTGATAATTCCTGGTATACGGTTCCCTTGATGGCACCTACAAAATGATCTTTATGGCCAAAATCTGTAGTTAATGTGATGATTGCCATACCATGCTGTTGATATTTTTTTGGATACCCAAACCGATTTATGCTTAAGTTTGCCTTACAAAATTACGCAAAAAAACAGCGATTGGAAATTAATTTAAACTCCCCAATTTATAAAATCTAGTCACTCTTTGAACGAACTTATATTAGAACTCACCGATATCAGCCCCAGAGAGTTTTTCGGGCGACAAAACGAAAACATAGACCTTCTTAAGAAATATTTCCCTAAGCTGAAGATTGTTGCCCGGGGTAGTAAAATTAAGGTATATGGAGATGAACAATTGCTCGATGAATTCCAACAACGATTCGAACTACTCACTGCTCATTTTGGTAAGTATAACAAGCTCGATGAAAATATTATCGAACGTATTCTTACCAGTAACGGCAAAGAGGATTACGAATCCTCTGAAAACAGTAACGGGGTACTGGTTCATGGCGTCAATGGGAGGTATATTAAGGCACTCACTCCAAATCAGCGTAAACTGGTCGACGCCACAGAGAAGAACGATATGGTCTTCGCGATAGGCCCTGCCGGCACAGGTAAGACATATACCGGGGTAGCACTGGCGGTCAGGGCATTGAAGAACAAACAGGTAAAACGCATTATTCTCACCAGGCCTGCTGTTGAGGCAGGGGAAAATTTGGGCTTCCTTCCCGGGGACCTGAAAGAAAAGCTGGATCCATATATGCAGCCGCTGTATGATGCGCTTAGGGATATGATCCCTAGTGAGAAACTGGCACAACTCATAGAGACAGGAATAATTCAGATTGCCCCAATGGCATTCATGCGAGGTAGAACACTCGATCATGCTTTTGTGATTCTGGATGAAGCACAGAACACCACCCATGCGCAGATGAAGATGTTCCTGACACGAATGGGTAAAAACGCAAAATTCCTCATCACCGGTGATCCGGGACAGATCGATCTTCCAAGGCGGGTGATATCAGGTCTCAAGGAGGCATTGCTTATTCTGAAGGACGTACCGGGTATTGAGATGATCTATCTGGATGATAAGGATGTCATACGACATAAACTGGTGAAAAAAATAATCGATTCTTATAAGAATATTGAGCATCAGAATTAATTACCGAGTATGGCACATACCCTAATGCAGACGAATTTTAATTTTCCCGGTCAAACCGGAGTTTACAAGGGCAAAGTGAGGGAGGTGTACCGGCTTAAAAACGATATACTCCTAATGATTGCCACCGACCGCTTGTCTGCTTTTGATGTGGTAATGCCCAGGGGAATTCCTTATAAAGGCCAGATCCTTAATCAGATCGCGACCAAAATGATGAAGGCCACGGAAGATATTGTACCTAATTGGCTGTTGGCCACCCCCGATCCAAACGTAGCTATAGGTTTTGCCTGCCAGCCCTTTAAGGTAGAGATGGTAATCCGCGCCTATCTTGCTGGCCATGCCGCCCGGGAATACAAGTCCGGTAAGCGTTCTTTATGTGGTGTGAACATGCCCGAAGGTATGCGTGATAACGATCCTTTCCCCGAGCCGATCATCACACCGGCCACCAAGGCTGAAAAGGGAGATCACGATGAGGATATTGCCCGCGACCAGATTATTCAAAGAAACCTTGTAAGTGAGGAGGATTATCAGGTACTCGAGAAGTATACCCGAGCATTATTCGCAAGGGGAGCTAAAATTGCTGCGGAGAGGGGACTGATACTGGTGGATACCAAATATGAATTCGGGAAGACTTCCGATGGCAAAATTGTTTTAATCGACGAGATCCATACCCCAGATTCTTCACGATATTTTTACCGGGACGGATACGAACAACGCCAGGCTGCCGGGGAGCCACAAAAGCAACTATCGAAGGAATTCGTCAGGCAATGGCTTATTTCCAATGGTTTTCAGGGTCTGGAAGGCCAGAGTGTACCTGAAATGAGCGACGAATATATAGAAACGGTCTCAGATCGATATATCGAGCTCTATGAGAATATTACCGGAGAAGAATTCGTAAAAGCGGATATCAGTGATATCGAAAAGCGTATCGAGCGAAATGTTCTGGACTTCCTGACAAACTGGAGCGCATGAATGCGAATTTTAGGTTCAATATCCTATTTTAACCTATCCTCAAGCGATTTAATAGCTAATAGCAGAAGACACCGCCATGCCCTGGTATGGAGGTTCCCAAACACAAAACCAAACTTAAGAGCGATTTCCCTTTTTCCGTAGTGTAGCGATCACAGGCGTCAATAATTGCTGAAACCTTTGTATTACTGTTCATTTTGCATTGATACAAACGCAACACATTGATGAACGTCATTTTCATTCTGTTCATTTTGTCTTGATACAAATGCAACGCATTCATGAACACCAGTTTAATAAATAATTTTGACGTGAATAAAACGAACCAAAAAATCAAGAAGGTTATATAGGAAATTTTTGCCTTTGGCAAAACCACGAATGCTGCTAACGCTTCATGCTCTTTTTCGCCAAAGGCGAAACGCACTTTCGCTGGCAGCACCGTTATTTCTGAAAACCTTCGGTTATTAATTTCTGTAATGCGGAATGAATAGCTTCAATGAGAGTTCCTAATCTGAAGAATAAACTTCGAAAGCATCAATATTCCACGCGGCCATTAGCCTCTGC
>JBDNAQ010000023.1:0-4264 GCA_039768345.1 Flavobacteriaceae bacterium | reverse complement strand
GAGGCATTCTTATCGCTTTGCACAGAACGCAAAACCCTTGAGAGGATTCAACATATGCTAAAAACGGGTAAACCATTAAGAAATTAGAAAATGAAAACAGCTTATATCGTAAAAGCATACAGGACCGCCGTCGGCAAGGCACCGCGAGGACTATTCAGGTTTAAACGACCCGATGAGCTCGCTGCAGAAACCATTGCTCATATGATGTCAGAACTTCCTGAGTTGGATAAAACCAGAATCGACGATGTCATCGTAGGTAATGCAATGCCTGAAGCAGAACAGGGACTTAACATGGCCCGTCTGATATCTCTTATGGGTCTGAACATAGAAGATGTGCCAGGAGTTACCGTAAATCGATACTGTGCCTCCGGTTTGGAAACGATCGGAATAGCTACTGCCAAGATCCAGTCGGGAATGGCCGATTGCATTATCGCAGGAGGCGCCGAGAGCATGAGCTATATACCAATGGGAGGGTATAAGCCAACGCCCGATTACCAAACAGCGGTTGAAGGTAATGAAGACTACTACTGGGGTATGGGACTCACCGCCGAGGCTGTGGCTCAGCAGTTTAAGGTCTCGAGGGAAGACCAGGATGAATTTGCCTACCACTCGCATATGAAAGCGCTTGACGCCCAAAAGAATAATCGATTTCAGGAACAAATCGTGCCCATTGAAGTAGAACACACTTTTGTCAACACTGGTGGAAAAAAGGAAACAAAGTCCTATACAGTTGCTCAAGATGAAGGACCGCGTAAGGATACCTCAATTGAGGCCTTAGCGAAGTTACGACCGGTATTTGCAGCGGGCGGGAGTGTCACTGCAGGCAACTCTTCCCAGACCTCAGATGGCGCTGCCTTTGTGTTGGTGATGAGCGAGGAAATGGTGAAAGAGCTTAATCTGGAACCCATCGCAAGGCTTGTAAATTATGCAGCCGCTGGTGTTGAGCCCAGAATTATGGGTATCGGACCGGTTAAAGCGGTTCCCAAAGCACTAAAGCAGGCAGGTATGAAGCAATCCGATCTGGAGCTCATCGAACTCAATGAAGCCTTTGCCTCTCAATCCCTCGCAGTTATTCGGGAACTAGACCTAAACTCCGAAATCATCAATGTAAATGGTGGAGCAATTGCCTTAGGGCATCCATTGGGCTGCACAGGCGCTAAGCTTTCTGTGCAACTTTTCGATGAGATGAGAAAACGAAATATGAACGGCAAATACGGAATGGTAACCATGTGTGTGGGTACCGGACAAGGAGCCGCCGGAATCTATGAATTTTTGAACTAAATCTATTTAAACATGAGTACTCAAACCATTAACAAAGATCTTATACGGGGAGGACAATTTCTGGTAAAGGAAACCCCTTGCGACGATGTCTTCACGCTCGAAGACCTCAATGAAGAGCAAAAGATGATGCGCGATAGCACCAAAGAGTTCGTTGACCGCGAATTATGGGCGCACTGGGAACGCTTTGAGCAAAAGGATTATGCCTATACAGAAGAATGTATGCAAAAGGCAGGAGAAATGGGATTTCTAAGCATAGCCGTACCAGAGGAATACGGCGGTATGGGAATGGGATTTGTATCCACAATGTTAGTTTGTGACTATATCTCGGGCGCTACAGGTTCCTTCAGTACAGCTTTTGGCGCACATACGGGTATTGGAACCATGCCTATTACCCTTTATGGGACAGAGCAGCAAAAAAAGAAATATGTGCCCAAACTGGCTACAGGAGAATGGTTTGGTGCTTACTGCCTCACCGAACCAGGTGCAGGTTCTGATGCGAATTCGGGTAAAACAAAAGCGGTGCTTTCGGACGACGGCAAGCATTACCTGATCAGCGGACAGAAAATGTGGATCTCAAATGCCGGATTTTGCAACCTGTTCATAGTTTTTGCGCGAATTGAAGACGATAAAAACATCACAGGTTTTATCGTGGAGAATGATCCCAAAAATGGCATCTCTCTTGGTGATGAAGAAAAGAAGCTGGGAATCCACTCCTCCTCTACCCGACAGGTATTTTTTAGCGATACCAAGGTCCCCGTTGAAAACATGCTGTCGGAAAGAGGAAATGGTTTTAAAATAGCACTTAATGCGTTGAATATAGGTCGGATAAAACTGGCAGCTGCATGCCTGGAGGCACAGCGAAGGGTGATCAATGAGGCGGTGAAATACGCTAATGAACGCATACAGTTTAAAACGCCTATCATAAACTTTGGAGCGATCAAAGCCAAGATCGCTTATATGGCCACAAATGCTTACGCAGGCGAGTCGGCCTGCTATAGGGCAGCGAAGGACATACAAGACCGGATAGCCCTTCGATTGGCCGATGGGGCTTCCCACCCCGAAGCCGAATTAAAGAGTGTGGAGGAATTCGCCATAGAATGTTCAATCCTGAAAGTAGCTGTTTCTGAAGATGTACAATGGACCACAGATGAAGGAATTCAAATTTTTGGCGGGATGGGTTTCAGCGCAGACACTCCCATGGAAAAAGCATGGAGAGATGCCCGTATTGCGAGGATCTATGAGGGTACTAACGAGATCAACCGGATGCTTGCTGTAGGTATGCTGATAAAAAAAGCGATGAAAGGTCATGTAGACCTGCTTGGTCCGGCTACTAAAGTAGGTGAAGAACTCATGAGTATCCCCTCGTTTGAGACTCCCGACTTTTCCGTCCTTTTTGCAGAAGAGAAAGAACTTATCAGCAGGCTGAAGAAGGTATTTCTAATGGTTGCGGGAAGTGCCGTAAAGAAATATGGCCCCGATCTGGAAAAGCACCAGCAAATGTTGATGGCGGCTTCTGATATTCTGATCGAGATCTATATGGCCGAATCAACACTGCTGCGCACCGAAAAAAATGCCAAACGTTTTGGTGAGGATAACCAGGCAACGCAGATCGCGATGACACGACTTTACCTCTACCAGGCGGTAGAAACAGTTATTCAAAAAGGAAAAGAAGCCATTATTTCTTTTGCCGATGGCGATGAACTCCGCATGATGCTCATGGGACTCAAGCGTTTTACAAAGTATACCAATTACCCCAACGTTGCAGAATTAAGAGTTAAGATTGCAGACCGGGTGGCGGCGGATAATGCCTATACCTTTGATTGATATCAAAACATGTAGCTAAAAAAACCGCCCTGTTTTCAGAGCGGTTTTTTTGTATGAATTCTGCCAACTATGATTAAAGATGACTATAGTTTTTGGAGTATTCCAACATCTGAGTTTCAAAATTATCTGGTTGTGCAACCTTAATATCCGTAATATCTCCCTCTTCATCCATCACCGGTACCAATACGGGATTGACAAATCCACTGTAGGGCGCCGACTCAAATTGTTCGTTCCGTTTTA
The DNA here is from genome assembly GCA_039768345.1 of Flavobacteriaceae bacterium. GTDB lineage: Bacteria > Bacteroidota > Bacteroidia > Flavobacteriales > Flavobacteriaceae > JAHEJJ01. The sequence goes on along the minus strand of JBDNAQ010000023.1, from coordinate 919 downwards.
AAACTTCAGCATGCAAGGCCTGATCCACCTTTACACCATATCCCTCCACCAATTCCTGTGCCGCTTCAAAGTCGCCCTCAGATTTGATCCTTTGTGCTTCTTTCAGCAACTGTCCGAATAATTCACGGAGTTTTTCGTAATCGTTGACATTATAATACGTTTTTCCGTCACGCTCTATCTTTTCGATCACATTATCTTCCTGTCCCTTTTCGAATACCCAGGCCGATACCCATTGTCGATTTACCATATGGTCCTCTTCGATATCATCCCCGAGTTTAATTCGGATCAATTGTGTGATCAGGCCGTTTCGAATATATCCGTCGTAAGCAGCCTTGCCCAGTTTTTGCCAGTCATCAACAAGCCCCAGTTCCTGTAATTTCGGATCCATCAGATAGTAGAGTCCCAGAAGGTCTGCACGGCCTTCTTCCATTGTAGAGGCATAGTTTTTTAGTGTTTCCTTAGGTTGTCCTACCCCATCGTTCAGTCGTCCGGAAGCATGCCCAATAACTTCGTGCAAGGCAGTGTGTAATTTATCGGCCAGTTTTCCATATTCGAGTTCCAGATCTATCTCTTCCTGATCGTTTGCATACTCCTTCAGTCTGCCACTACCCCCTGCATTGCTATACGACTCGATGATATTTCCCAGGGAAACAGATTTACTTCCGTGTTCCTGCCTGATCCAGTTATTGTTCGGGAGATTTACCCCGATAGGAGTACTGGGGGAAGCGTCGCCAGCCTCGCCGGCCACATTTATCGTTTTATAGGAAACACCTACCACATTGTCTTTTTTATGGGCGTCCATTAAAGGAGCATTGTCCTCGAACCATTGTGCGTTTTCAGAAAGAACCGCCATTTTACGAGACATTTCGAAGTCTTTGATCTGTATGATACTCTCGTATGATCCCCTATAACCTTTGGG
>JBDNAQ010000218.1:0-6848 GCA_039768345.1 Flavobacteriaceae bacterium | reverse complement strand
TATCGATCGTTTGTACTAAATTCAAAGGTGTTGATCTCTGTACGACTGCTCCCGTGCGGGAGTCCTGGTCTGGATGCCTATCCCAGATATTGAGTTCATAACACTCAGCAGCAGAGAGAGCCTTCCCCTGACAACGGATAAAAACCCCTGAATTAATTGTGCTATCAGGATAGAAATCCAACTCGAGAATAAAATTGGCAAATCTCCTTCTGGTCATTACAAATCCGGAACCACCATTTGCCGTTCCCTTCAATTCTTTCCCGGCAAAAGACCAACTTGCATCCCCCCTCTCTATCCATTCACTCCGGTCATCTGTGAATAACTGTTGTGCCTGGCCGTTCTTTTGCTTACAACTGAAGAGAAACACCATTATTAAAAACGAAAGGCAAAGTTGTGATTGTGTATACATTGTAGCTTCAATATCGTAAAAAAAATAAGAAACCATTTCCTTTCCGAATCCTGCATAATCATTAAGTCAGGCCAACAAAATTGTTTATTTTTGACGGGCAGTCCAAAACCGATTTAATACTCAATTCCGACAATATGACGAATTCCTCCAGGGCTAATAATCTTATAGACAAAATACTGCAGTCAGCACCTAAGGTAATGGACCTTACCGATGAATTTCATGCTCGTTTGGTAATAGATGCTGCCGACCAGATACTCGCATCAGAACCAGAATTTGGAGAGATCACTCAATTGGAAGAACGGTTTCTTAAAAGCACAGATGGGGATAGTATTTTTATCCTGTTGGTGCTAAAAATTGTCAGATCGAAATTACTGGTACGAAAGATTAAGGATACACTAAGCGTATCGGTGGTTTTTGCCGTCTATAAAGAGCACAACCGGATTAAGAAAAAAAGTGAGCATCCACATGGTGAGGACTTCCTGACCAAAAAAGTGGAACAACTCAGATGGTTATTTTCAGATAAAACGAATATTGACTGGAAATTGATTGTAGTCGATGATGGTTGTCCCGATAGCAGCGGTGCGATCGCCAGAGATATTGCTATAAGAGAACAATTGACGGAAGAGGTTCGGGTACTATTCTTAGCCGATGCTCTCGAAAAAAATATCGGCCCAGTGGGTTCTTTGTCCTCAACAAGCGAGAGCCAGAAAGGTGGGTCTATCGTCTACGGCATGTGGGATGCGGTAGAGGCAATGGGTAGTGAAGATCATATTGTAATTTACACCGACGCCGACTTATCGACCCATCTGGGTCAGGTGGGACTATTGCTCGATCCCATATTAAATGAGGAGAAACTTGCCGCTATCGGATCTAGAAGGGAAACCGACTCGGTTGTCGTTAAAACGGGATCACGAAACAGTCGTGGTAAACTCTTTATCTACCTGTGGAAAAGGCTTCTCGCCGATCTGGGTGATATTGTGGATACACAATGCGGTTTTAAGGCCTTTAAAGCAGAAATAGTCGACGAGATCGTCGACGGAATCCTTGAAAAGAAATTTGCTTTCGATATAGAACTACTCCTCCGTACGATACTAATCCGGGATTCCTCCATTGCCAGGGTTGGGATTGCATGGATAGACAGCGAAGCTGCATCTACAACAACAGATCTTAGTCCATATCTCCCGATGTTGAAGTCTATCGTGAAGATGTACAGGAAATATGTTCCCGCCCAGGAAGAGAGCGATCGGTTCGCAGCTTTTATCGATTCGCTTAATGAAACCGAATTCATGGTATTACTCGATTCAATTCCGGAGGCAATACTCGAGCGGGAGCCCTATGAATTTACACATTATAAGGGGGTAAAAGCCGAAGATCTCAAAAAATGCATCAACCGATGAGCTGGATAAAAACCCTTTCATATGAGGAAGCCGGGCAGTCCCTGAAGAAGTTGTACGACAGGGTTAGAGGCCCCGATGGAAACATAGATAATGTGCTTAAGATCCACGGATTAAGACCACATACATTACAGGGTCATATGGGTCTTTACAAAAGTGTGTTACACCATAACCATAATGTACTTCCCAGCTGGTATCTGGAGGCGGTAGGAGTTTTTGTCAGTCATCTGAATAATTGTGATTATTGCATAGAGCATCATCTGAGCGGCATCAAAAGACTTTTATCAGCTGAATCGGGCATGCAAATAATGCAGTCTATTAAAAATAATCGCTTAGCGGATTATTTCAACCCAAAAGAGATCTCAGGTCTGGAATATGCCCGTGCCCTTACCTTGAGCATCCGGCAAATGACCGAAGAGGATTTACTACCGATGAAGGCCTCAGGTTTCGACGATGGTGAAATTCTTGAGATCAATCAGGTAGCCAGCTATTTCAACTATGTCAACAGAACGGTTCTTGGATTGGGAGTATCAACTGAAGGAGATGTCCTCGGACTTTCCCCGGAGAAAAGTACGGATAATAATGATTGGGGACATCACTGATTTTGGAAGGTTAGATCATTTGGGATTATGCTCTCAAAATAGCTAAATTCATTCTCAGAAAACTACATCTATGAAAATCCACAAGCTTCTTTTATTCTTTATAGCTTTTCCTGTTTTAGGTCTGGGCCAGGAAATTATAACACTACCAAATCAGAATTCATCTGGCTTGTCCTGGGAGGGAGAAGCTTATGAATTTTATTTCAACGACTGGAAAACCGAGGTGATCACGAATGTTTCAGGTGCCCACCTGGAGGTTTTTACAGCCGATCCTATGGTCGCCAATGGTACTTCTGTGATCATAGCTCCAGGCGGTGGTCTCCTTGCGCATTCTATCGAAAAAGAAGGAAGGAGGGTAGCACGCTGGTTGAATCAAAAAGGCATTACCGCCTTCGTCCTTCAATACCGACTTTTGCCCATGGGTAAGGACGGCATGAGTAAAATGCCTAAAGATGAAGAAAAGATCATAGAATTGGTTTCAAACGTTCTGCCCCTATCGATCGAGGACGGTAAAAATGCGGTTACCTATGTTAGAGAAAATGCACAGCGCTGGGATCTTGATCAAAAAAAGATTGGATTTATGGGTTTCTCGGCCGGAGGAGCCATAACGATGGGTGTAGCGCTAGGGTCTGATGAAAAACAAATCCCCGATTTTATTGTGCCGGTCTATCCCTGGATGAAAGTTATCGGGGAATATATGATCCCGGAGGAAGTCCCTCCCATGCTGGTAATATGTGCCTCAGATGACCCTCTGATGATCGGTCCGGATAGTATTACTCTTTATTCAAGATGGATTGATGAAGGTGGACTCGCGGGTCTCCATATGTATTCCAAAGGAGGGCATGGATTTGGGATGGAAAAACAAGGTCTGCCATCGGATAATTGGATCGACCGTTTTTATGAATGGGCGGTGACAGAAAATTTTGTGGAATCTAAGAACCCTTATTAGAGTTCTTTAGCTGGTATAAGAAAATCGAAAGAGAGGAATCGCTTACCAACCAAATTCATATCTGATTTAATCGGGTATATCATCTCGATAATCACATATTGACGGATTCAAAAAAAGAATAGGATTTCGCATAAAATTATAGAACAAATTGCTAAATACCGCATGGACATGCCGACTATAACCTACAGATCCATCCTACTGCTTTTGCTGGGGCTCAACATATGGGTTGCCGATGCTCAGGATCCGAGCAGCTTCGAAAAAGAGGTTGAGGATTTGTCTATAAAATACGATAGTCTGTGGGATAAAACCCGGGAAACCATTGTTTTCACTGGGAGTTCGAGCATCAGACTATGGAGCACCCTTCAGGATGTATTTCCCCGGCAACAAATCATCAACACAGGTTTCGGAGGTTCCCAAACTTCGGATCTCCTTGAATTTATAGATAAACTGGTTCTACAATACAAACCCTCAAAAGTTTTTATATATGAAGGGGATAACGATCTTAATGACAACAAGAGTCCACGGGAGGTAACAAGGCTTACGACAAAAGTAGTCGAGCGGATCAAAAATGCCGGAACGGCTTCCTCTGTTGTACTTATCAGTACAAAACCCAGTATTCAGCGGTGGCATTTAAAAAGAAAATACAAAAAGCTAAATAGAAAATTAGCCAGGCTATGCCAAAAAGACCCCTTCCTGGACTTTGCTAATATTTGGGATCCCATGTTGACTAATAAAAAACTGAGAAAGGATCTTTTTATTGAAGATGGCCTGCATATGAACGAGGCCGGTTATGAGATCTGGTTCCAGGTAATAAAAAAATATATCAAACATTCTCCATGAATATGAAAACTTTATCAATATCAGCATTTGCATTATTTTTTCTACTGATCGGGTTCAACTATGGGTGTTCTAAAAAAAATAAAAGACCGGCGGTGGTGTTCCCGGATACCGACCTATCCGAATCGTCACTAATACCCATCCCCCGAAAACTAGCGCCAACATTTGAAGCATTCGGTCTTGATCAGTATACCGCGATCAAGGCTATTGGGACAGACTCGGCTATTGCAGAAAGTGCAGAATTTCTTGCGGAAAAGATCAGGGGGAAAACCGGGCTGGTACTCGAAGTAAACCCCACGGATTTAGAGAATATTGATCGGATGATATATATACAGCAAACCGATTTACCCGGGACCAAAGGCAAAGAAGCTTATCAAATAGATGTCAAGACGGACAGTATCATGGTGAATGCTGCTCATCCCGAGGCCATTTTCAGGGCGATTCAAACTTTAAGACAACTCATCCCGGAGACCAGTAATGATACACTGGCCGACCGCCCGATTTGGGTGGTACCTACTGGTGAGATATCGGATGAACCGTTTTTTGGGTTTCGTGGGTCTATGCTCGATGTGGCACGCCATTTCTTCAGCGTTGGGGAAGTAAAGAAATATATAGATCTGCTGGCATACTATAAGATCAATGTATTACATCTCCACCTGTCCGACGACCAGGGGTGGCGAATTGAGATCAAGTCCTGGCCAAAGCTAACCACTATAGGTGGAAGCACAGAAGTCGGCGGAACCGGTGGTGGTTTTTTTACTCAGGAAGACTATAAGGAAATAGTGGAATATGCTGCCAGGCACTATATGACCATCATTCCGGAAATCGACATGCCCGGGCATACCAATGCCGCTTCGGTTGCTTATCCCTTCTTAGACGGCACCGGTAATCCCCTAAAACTTTATGAAGGTACCCGTGTTGGGTTTAGCACTTTCGATACACGAAAGGATTCGGTCTATGCATTTATCGATGATGTAGTGGGCGAAATAGCGGCTATCACACCCGGTCCGTATTTTCATATCGGGGGCGACGAGAGTCATGCCACCAGGCCTGCAGATTATATCCACTTTGTAAACAAGGTTGAAAAAATCGTTCAGAAGCATGGAAAACGCATGATCGGATGGGACGAGGTGGCTACCGCGGATGTAGACAACAGTTCGATTGCGCAATTCTGGTCGAGTGAAGATAACGCCTCCCTGGCCGTTAAAAAGGGGATGAAAATCATCATCTCGCCTGCGAAAAAAGCTTATTTAGATATGAAATATGATACGGTATCCAAGCACGGACTTACCTGGGCGGCCTACATCCCCGTAGACACTGCGTATAATTGGAGTCCTGAGCGCTACGCAGAAGGTATCCCCAGGGAATCGATTTTAGGCGTTGAGGCTCCGCTTTGGTCGGAAACGATCAGCAATAGTGCTGAACTGGAATATTTGGCCTTTCCCAGGGTTATAGGATACTCGGAACTCAGCTGGTCACTGCCTGAGAAAAGGAATTGGGAAGGTTATAAGAAGAGGCTGGCAGAACAAGCTCCTTTTCTTGATCGCATGGAAGTCAATTTTTACAGGTCAGATCTTATCGACTGGCAGGTAAATAAATACACCTACAAGGAGATTCCCTTAGATTAAGAAAATCCGTTTTGATCCTAAATCAGAACAGCCAAAGTATTATTCCACCTTGGGATTACTCCTCCTCCTCACTGCTTACTTTCGGATCATCGAACTGGTTGATCCCGTTATCGTGCAGTAGATTATACCACTGAATAATCTTTTTAATATCGCTGGGATAGACCCTGTCTTCGTCGTAATCCGGAATTACCTCAAAAAAATACTCTTCGAGTTTAATTTTCTCCTCCTTGGGTCCTACAGAGGTTTTACCCCCGTTCTCTTTCGTTTTGATTTTGGTAAAGACTTCTCTGAGCGGTAGTTCTTCCTCAAGGGTATATACGGCGATCTCGGACAACAGGCTGACATTGCTATTTATACTCACACTGATCCTTTTCTTGTCGATCAGGGATTCTGCTACAAATCCGGAACGGGTTTGTGTCAGTAATTTATATAATCCGGGCCTTCCACCGATGGAAAGGATTTTATCTAAACTCATAAGTGTTTGTGTGATGTTGGCAAAGATGAAAATTTTGTTTAATTCGATAGGGCTATCTGCCTTTTTTAACAGCCGGGAACTTCATTTTATAATCAACTTCAATATTCCCTTTGGAGATATTAGTGAGCTTGCCTTTTAGCAAGCGCCGTTTAAGCGATGACAACTTATCTGTAAAAAGTATGCCTTCAATATGATCATACTCGTGCTGGATAACCCTTGCCAGGAGACCGTTGAAAGTCTCGGTATGTTCCTTAAAATCCTCATCCATATAGCGAATTGTGATCGTATCTTTTCTGCTCACATCTTCACGGATGTCGGGAATACTAAGGCAACCTTCATTGAATGACCAGTTTTTCCCATCCTCCTCGACCATTTCGGCATTGATAAATACCCTTTTAAATGCCTTGAGCTCCTGCTGCTCTTCTTCTGTAAAATCCTCATCCTCGGCAAAAGGTCCAGTATCGATAACGAAAAGTCTTATAGGTAAACCTATTTGTGGCGCCGCAAGACCTACACCCTTGGCATTATACATGGTATCCCACATATTTGCGATCAAC
>JBDNAQ010000022.1:0-6958 GCA_039768345.1 Flavobacteriaceae bacterium | reverse complement strand
TCTATTGAGCTTAAGGTCGTTCAGGATGCAGATCGACTGGACGCTATTGGCGCGATCGGTATCGCCCGTGCATTTCACTACGGAGGATTTAAAAACAGGCTTCTTTATGATCCTGAAATCGAGCCAAATCTCGGTATGGATAAAGAGACCTATAAGCGATCACAAAGTCCGACCATCAATCATTTCTACGAAAAACTCCTTTTGCTAAAAGATCAGATGAATACCGAAACGGGAAAGGCCATGGCCTGCGACAGGCATCAATTCATGCTCGGTTATCTCGATCAGTTTTACCAGGAATGGGAAGGAGAAATATAGGCTCTTAATTAGGGCTAACTAGGATATTAGGATCGAGTTTTTGTATCTTCCAGACTTGTAAAAATCGAAGAATGAAAAGAAGAAAATTCGTAAGGAATGTTGCTGTGGGTTCTGCCGGTATTAGCATCGTTCCCAGTCATGTACTTGGTAAAAAACATATCCCGCCGAGCGATACTCTTTATTTAGCTGCTTTTGGGATCGGCGGACGGGGAGCGGGCGTCATGTATGGGCTTCACCAGACAGCCAAAGTAAAATTTGTCGCTTTTTCTGATGTCGATGAGAGAAGGGTAAAAAGCACATATGACCGGGATGATATTCCGGTCCCTTACCAGGATATACTCAACAACACCCCTACTTATAAAGATTTCAGGAAAGTTTACGATAAACACCTCAAAGATATCGACGCTGTCATGGTGGCCACCCCCGATCATACTCATGCTACAATAGCACTTCCTTTTATGAAGGCTGGGAAGCACGCCTATGTTGAAAAGCCATTGACCCATAATATAAGTGAAGCCCGCTTGATGGCTAAGGTCGCTAAAGAAAATAATCTGGTTACGCAAATGGGGAACCAGGGAGCCTCGAGCGATGACAGCCGGAAAGCCAAAGAGTGGATCAAGGCGGGTACTATAGGTAAAGTTACCCGGGTTGATTGCTGGACAAACCGGCCTGTCTGGCCACAGGGCGTGCCATCCCCCATTGAAAAACAGGCCGTTCCCCAAGGTTTGGATTGGGATCTTTGGTTAGGACCAGCAGCCCAGAGAGATTATAATGAGGCTTATCTTCCTTTCAAATGGAGAGGATGGTGGGATTTTGGAACCGGGGCATTAGGCGATATGGGTTGCCATATTATGGAAACCCCTTTTAATGTTCTCGATTTAGGATACCCCAAGGAAGCTGAAGCCAGTTGTACTGCAAATTGGGTTGGAGATTTCATGGAAGCCGATTATAATACTTCTTTCCCGGCTTCCTCTATTGTAAGACTCAAATTCGACACTCCGGAACATGGGGAGGTTGCCTTGAATTGGTATGATGGTGGAATTATGCCAGATCTGCCCGACGAATTAAAAGACGACGAAACCATCGGTGATCGTGGCGGAGGTACTATTTTCTATGGAACAAAGGGAATCCTGATATGTGATGTTTATTCGAGAAATGCACGTTTGTTGCCATCGGAATTGATGGATATATTTAATAGCCCGGAACCATATCTGGAACGTGTCCCTGGCGGGATGGATGGGCATATTTCTAATTGGGTAGAGGGTTGCCTGAATGGTACCCCTACATCTTCCTCATTTGATCGGTCTGGCCCACTTACCGAATCGGTATTGATGGGGAACCTCGCTATAAGAGCGTTTCAATATAAAGTGAAAAACGAAAGCGGAAATGGCTTCACCTATCCGGGCCGGCGTAAAATACTATGGGATGGAGATAGTATGAAGGTGAAAAATTTCGATCTGGCCAACGAATGGGTCAAAGGAAGTTATAGAAAGGGCTGGGAATTACCTTAATTACGATTTATCAAAAAAGCCTTAACTGGCCGTGCTTAAAATCCCGGTGCATCGTAGTATTTAATGTGGGAAATACTTTATTCCTATAGTATTGAGTTTTAGCTAATTTCCCCATATCGTTGATTTGTTTCGCGATCTTGCCCTCCCCTTTGGTGCGCAAACCGAACCTGCTGTCGTTGAGCTTCCCCCCATGGCAGGAGGCGATCAGGTTAAGTACCTTATCGGCTTTATCGGGCATGGCTTTTCTGATCCAGTTTGTAAAAATCTGGCCGATAGCACCATTAAGCCTCACTATGGTTAGCGCAAATGAGATGGCTCCATTTTCAGAGGCTTGCTTTGCCAGATCCAGGATCTCATGACTGTTTATTCCTGGTATAATGGGAGCCAGCATGGCGTTGACCGGGACATTTTTTTCGGATAGAATTCGTATGGTCTCCAGGCGTTTTTTAACGCTGGCGGTTCTCGGTTCTAATACCCTTCGGATTTCTTCATTAAGCGATGTTAATGAAATATGAACACCAATTAGCTTATGCTGATTGAGTTCTTCTATGAGATCGAGGTCGCGCAGAATCAAGGAGTTCTTTGTTATTATCCCAACCGGATGTCTGTATTTCAAGAATACCTCAAGACATGCGCGGGTGAGTTCAAATCGTTTTTCTGCAGGCTGATAACAATCCGTATTGCCTGAAAGCACAATCGTTTCGGCTTTCCAGTTTTTTTGTCTCAATTTTTTTTCCAACAAGAGCGGGGCTTCTTCCTTTACCAGGATCTGTTGCTCAAAATCCATCCCGGCACTATATCCCCAGAATTCATGTGTATTGCGGGCATAACAGTAAACGCAGCCATGCTCGCATCCCTGATAGGGGTTCATGGAAAACTTCATGGGTACATCAGGACTATTGACAGGATTGACCACCGTTTTTGGAAATACCGGCATGTATCTGGTTTTCGAATCACGAACGGACTCCCCGTTTTTAGCGCAGTACTCCAAAAACTCATTCAGGGTTTCATGCTGGAGCTCAAGAAAGCGATTTGAAGGGTTCTCCTGGGCTCCTCTTCCCTTCAAATAAGAGTTATCATTCAATTTATTGGATTTATTCCAAATATATGGAATATATCCAATATTTAATCAACTATTATTTTATCCGGGAATCGAGGTTGTTAATTAATGGCCACATTAACCAACTGCTTCTTGGTTCCCCTTTTTGCGTAGAAGAGAAGATGATCGTCCTGGGCATCCATCAAAGGTTTGGATACCATAAACGGTAACCTGGCCTCACTGGCATCGATAACCTTTTCATATTTAACCTTCCCCTGAGCATTTAATTGAATAACAAAGACATTGCGATTTCGACTCAGTCCCTGTTTAAAAATCAACCTTTCGTCGTTGAGGAGTTGTGGGTTATCTGCTGCAGTACAAATGAAGAAGTAAGTATTGTCTCCTTTTGTACACGAACTATATGAAGCGTATGCACCATCACCCTGAGTAACCTCAGATTTATTGATATTGCGTGCCCAGAGTATGTCGCCCCTGGAATCCAATTTCGCAGTCACTATATCGTTATGATGAAATCGCTCTACCCTGAGTCGTGTGCCACTCGAATTAGCCTGAACACTGCTGGTTACAAAGTACTCTTCCGCATTAAACAACAAGGAACCATCGTCTGTAAAACTTACATTCTTAAAGATCAGGTTTTTTATCGGGTCGGTGTCTTCACGACCGAACTTGTCTTGCATAAACTGATCGGTAAAAGGATTATACTTTTTGACTTTAATCTCGAGAGTCATGGGATCCATCTTAAAATAGCCTATTCCATTATAGCGGTTATCTTTTCTGTCGGCATAGAAGCCTACACAGATCAAGTCGCCTTTGTACAAAATTGGTTTTAAGGCTTCTGAATATTTTTCCGGGCTGTCGTAACTTTTGGTTTTAATGCCCGAATTGGATACCATGATCATCTCATACTGAAACTTGCGCTCCAAAGCCTTAAATCGTTTCTTTTTAAAATATGCTTTAGCGATGATATACACCCTTTTTTTGTCTTTCGACATAGCGATATTTTCGAAGGCATAATTTTTTTCTTCGATCTCTTCAGACAAATCCTGATCGAAGAGCTGTTCCAGGGCATTGTTATAAATATAGATACGGTGCCGATTATCTTTGCCTTTCTTGTAGTGAACACTCAAAATAAAGGCAGACTTATCTTCATTAAAAAGGGCAGTAGTAGTAAATCCAGATTTGAAGTTCCGATTGTAGTAATTGCGTTCAAGCGGTTTTTCAACGGGTTGTGAAGGGATAGATAACAGCGGTTTTGTACTAAAGTTGTAATTGCCTATCGGACTATGATGCACGATGTAATTATAAGACGCAACCTCTTCACTATACTCGAGCAAGAGCAGGTAAATCTTTCCGTTGGCCACAAAACCTTCAACGAATTCCCCACCCCGATGTTTGTAATTATACTCATCAACGAGCTCCAAATCCTTATTATATCGTTCTATATAATACCCTTTCGGTTTAAGGACAATGCCGGTAAAATATGAACGAACAAGCAGGTAACCGCCCATACCGTCTTCATTTATCGACAGAAGATTTGAATATTTATACCGATCATTATATTTTTCTCCGAATTGATAGTCGATGGGCATGACCTGAGCCTGTGCCGTTATAAAACCGAGAATCAAGAGCATAAGAATGCTGAACCGTTTAGCCATATACGATTTTTTATTAGCTTATCGTGTTCCCGTAAATTTTGCCTTTCTTTTTTCGAGAAAAGCCGTGGTACCTTCCTTGAAATCCTCGGTGCCAAAACAGGCGCCGAATGATTCGATTTCAGTGGCAAAGCCCAGTACATTATTCTTAAAACCCGCATTTACCGCTTTTATTGCATAGCTGATGGCTACAGGCGAATTATTTGCAATCCTTCCGGCAATCTTCATACATAATTCCATGAGCTCCTCAGCAGCCACAACATGATTGACCAGATGGTAATGCTCTGCTTCACCGGCATCGATCATAGCACCTGTCATAATCATTTCCATGGCCTTACCTCTGCCGGCAAGTTGCGCAAGTCTTTGTGTACCCCCATAACCAGGAATTACGCCCAGAGAGACTTCGGGCAAGCCAAGTTTGGCATTATCCGATGCAATCCGAAAATGGCAAGACAAGGCTAATTCCAGTCCACCACCAAGCGCAAAGCCGTTGACGGCAGCGATTACCGGTGTCGACAGGTTTTCTACGAAATTAAACAGGAGTTGTTGCCCTTCAGATGCCAACTGTTCACCCTGGGCTGGTGAAAAACTGGCAAATTCTGATATATCGGCACCGGCTACAAAGGCCTTTTCGCCCGATCCTGTGATAATAATCACACGTATATCCTTATCGTTCTCCAAATGTGCAAACGCATGATGTAATTCTGATATCGTGGTACGATTCAGGGCGTTTAGTTTTTTAGGTCGGTTAATGGTAATTGTGGCGATAAAGCCATGTTTGTCTATCAGGATATTTTCGAAATCCATATCTATATGTTTTAAGCAGCTTTTGGAAATTTTATGGTAAAAACGGTGCCTTTGCCCTTTTGTGAGGTAAAATCTATAGTACCATCGTAGGTTTCTACAATATTGCGAACCATGCCTAGGCCCAATCCCATGCCGCTGGACTTGGTTGTAAATTTAGGTTCAAATATCTTTTCTTTATAGTCATCAGCTATGCCAATGCCGTTATCGGCTATAGAGATTTTAACCTGGCTGCCTTCGGAGGCAACGGCGACCAATATCCTTGGGGAATCTACATCGGGAACCGCCTGAATGGCATTTTTGACCAGATTAGTGACTACACGGACCAGCTGTGTGCGGTCTAATTTGGCAATTATTCTCTCCTCATCGGCAATAAAGTGAATATAATTTTCATTAAAAATATCGAGTGCCAGCTTAACGGTCTCCACCACATTCAGTGTTTCATTTTGCTGTGCGGGCATATCAGCAAAACTTGAGAATGCAGATGCGATACTGCTCAGTGTATCGATCTGTTGAATTATCGTCCTTGAGAATTCGGCTACCTTGGTGTTTATGTCAGGATCCTTTGGGTCGAATTTGCGCTCAAAACTCTGAATACTAAGCCGCATAGGCGTTAAGGGGTTTTTAATCTCATGGGCAACCTGCTTTGCCATCTCTCTCCAGGCTTGTTCTCTTTCGCTTCGTGCCAGTTTAGCAGCACTGGCCTCGAGCTGATCGATCATACTGTTATAAGACTCTATAAGATTTCGGATTTCACTACTGGGCTTTTCAAGGAATATCTTCTCGTTGCGTTGGGTGAGCCGGGTTTGGTTCATTTTTTCCGAGATGGTCTGCAAAGACCTGGTGATATATTTTGAAACGAAGAACGCCAAACCGATCGCAATGCCGAGCATCACCAGATAAACACCTCCCAGTCGCATAAGGAACTCCCTCAATTCCATATCATTAAAGGTATTATCCTCATAATATGGAATATTTAATATACCAATTGGTTTGAACTTATTATCGGTTATATAGCGATATGAGTCCTGGTATTTATCGCCCACCGCAGCATTTTGTTCTACGTATCTTTTTTCCACACTGCCCGAAATCCTTGTGATTACTTCAGGTGCTAACTGGATAGATATCGAATCGTACTTAAACTTAGGCCTGGAACTTTTGATCAATTGGCCTTTTAGGTCGTATAAATTAAAATTTACGTTCTGAACGTCGGCAATACGATATATTTCATCTTTAAAAATCAGAGCGAGATTCTCCGTTGTAACAGGATAGGTGGTTGCCTTCAATGTATATTCAATACTCTGAACGATCTGTGCTTCCTTACGTTCCAGCCTGTCCCGGTGGTAGTCTATGGATTGCTCCCTGTATTGGTAAACCGTTACACCCGCAATAAGTACAGAGGCCGTCAATACCAGCAGTATCATCCCGATAAAAATGCGGGACCTAAGTGAAAACTTTCTAAACAACCCTTCGAATTTTGCCTAAAGATAGCAATAATCGAACCAAAAAATCAGGGCACGAAGCCTGCTAAAATCATCAGCTAATGCAATCCTCAGGCATCCGGTCGCCTTTCCCTGTAGCGCTTGTAGAGACGAATACCCAGCATCAGAAGAAGT
>JBDNAQ010000217.1:0-6119 GCA_039768345.1 Flavobacteriaceae bacterium | reverse complement strand
GCACCATTAACCTTATTAAACTCATACACGGTGGCAGTCGTATTGATACCTGATTGATCAGGATTGGTGATCGGCGCGCCTGTTACTCCGTCTCCTTCTTCAAAGACTCCTGAAATGGTCTCATTAGATTCAAAACCAATAGGGAAGCTTGTGGCAAGTGGTGGGCCACTACCGCCACCGCTGCCTTGTATGAAGTCATCCAGATAATAGACAGAACCGTCTCCGGGCGGCTGACCGGAATCATCAAAGTCCGGGAAGATCACAAACTTATCATAAGCGTCGGATACATTAACCAATCCGGAGAAATCATAGGTTAATTCCACCCAGGTATTGGCAGTTGTAATAGTCTGATCTAGCGTAACCGTAGGACCACCTCCGCCACCTTCTTTCTCAAGAGTCATCCTCACATTGATCCCGGCCTTGGGCGACCAGATCTTAAAAGTAAATTGCTGTGTACTGTTCAGATCTATATTAGAAGGGAAAATATGGAACAATCCTGAATACCAGGCGGCTCCATTGGCCTTATTAAACTCATAGACCGTAGCAGAGGGATTAATTCCTGATGGGTCTGGATTGGAAATCGGTGAGCCTGTTACTCCCTGTCCTGCTTCAAAGACTCCGGATAAGGTTTCATTGTTTTCAAATGTAATAGGGTATGAAGTTGCCAAACCAGGACCTCCACCTTCTCCGCTATAGAAATAAATATTATCGACATATACAGTAGGAATAGTCGCAGAAGAGAGCACGATTTGTGCCAGGTTAGCCCTTCCGGTTAAGCCTGGGAAATCGGAAAATGGAATATCTAAGCTAATCCATTCTTCTGTTTTCAGCGTAGGATTCGTAATGGTTATTTCGTGTCCGGAATCGTCACCCCCGCCGAAAGCGCCATCAGGTCCTAAATCGAATAATAAAATCTTGAAGTCTGAAGCTGGCTCCGTCGCCTCTGGTGTCCAAATGTCCATATGGAAGAAGTCCCTGTTGCTGACATCGATTGTAGGAGTTGTAAATTGGATCCCCACAAAGTTCAACTGGGTATAACGAATAATATCATCATCTTCTACCTGATAATCAGCGCTTTGAGTAGTAGAAAACTCCCAGAATCCATTAAAAAAGTCTACCGGTTCGTCATCGTATACGTTGCTGAAAATCGAAGTTACATCATTCGGATCCTCTTCGGGAACCGGGGCTGCAGCTAATGGCCCGGGAGGTGGTGCTGTGACTGTTAACTCTATAGAACCATTAACCGTTTTTTCTTTAAGTGTTGTCGTGATTGTAGCTTCACCCACGTTTAACGCAGTAACCACCCCCAATGAATCTACCGAGGCAATATTTTGATTTGACGACTTAAAATCAAAATAGGCAGTAGCAGAGTTTACATCAAGATCAATACCTGCGGGTAAGTTAAATGTGGTAAACAGGCTGTCAATAGGAAATTTCACACCTGCCTCCACGGCGACCTCTACATCTTTTCCATTGAGCATCTTTCCACCTTTAGCAACAATAGTGCTCAGGTTTTCAAATTTCAGTTCATCGACCCAGAAGGTATATCCCGAACCATCCTTACCTGCATCATCACCATCAGCCTCAACAAAATAGAACATGCCTCTTTCTTCTGTGAGAACAGAAGGATCGGGTAATGGTATATAATACTTTTGCCAGTTGGAATTAATGGGTACGTTCTTAATTGCCGCTTTATATTTTTCACCGCCAAATTTTAGGGCATTTCCGAACCCGAACTCATCAACTGTTGTACCTTTGGACGCCCTGGCCCAAAAGGTCAATACATTGTAGCCCGTGAGGTCGCGTCCAACTTCCGTGCGAAATACACCGCCGGCAAAGGCACCTTTTGGGTTAGTGGCACCCGGAATTTCAAAGCGCATAGACCTGAATCCCTTGTATTTAACCTCTTCATCTACCTGAAAAGCTTCTACATTAGACTCTCCAAAGGCTTGATATACCAGGCCAGGAGTAAATCCATCGATAAATATTTCGGCATTGTCCGGAAAACTCGCCAGCTCAACATCATCGTCATCTCTCTCACAGCTGACCGAAAAAGTGATAAAAACCAGCGCGGTCAATACTGCAAGTATCCTGTAATCAAATCTTACAATTCGTATCATTTCTTTCATAACTTTTTTTACTTACCTATATTAATATGAATATATGTTCTGATCTCCCATTCCTTACCTTCCGGGAAGCCCGGAGCCGTTGGGTCTGGTACTAATCCACCCTCGGGACCAGTAATAAAAGTAGGTGCGTAGCGGGGTGAGAATTGATCTAAAGAGCGCCAGGTATAGCGTATACCTAATCTTGTGTTCGGTAGAATAAACCAATCTGGTTTTCCTACAGTGGTCGACAGATCTGCCATTATTTGAAGCGGGAATGTTAAGTTAAAATCCCGATGGTAGTCATACGGACCCCAATCATCGACTTTCACCTGAGAAACCAGTTTTACTTTTTTATAGATCAGGCGAAGATCCGTACCAAAGCGTTGTATCAATCGATCATCGCTACCACGTGCCTGGTCTTTCCCGGTATACCAGTTGATTATAAAACCGAACTCGGGATTTAATTTAGAGACAAATCGTCCGTGTATTTCCCACAAATCCTCTGCCGGAGGAGCCCCGGGGAATGCAAATGTGGAACGACCGTCAGGTAAAATACCAATCGCGGCATCCTGTGTAGTGGGAAGATGGCGGAATACAAAGCCCAAATTCATTGCAAACTTTGCGTCTTCACTCCTGTCATTATCCCATTCATACATCCATGTACCAGGAGTGGGATCGAAGGTGAGCAGTATCTCAGCAGCCGTTGTTTCTCTGTTCGATCTAACAGCAAATGGATCGTCTATGATATTCCTGGGTCTGCCGGGTGCGGGTACGTCGATGGGTATTGGCCCGACTATTGGTTTTTGCCACATAAAGTTAGGCGCCACCTGGAGATTTCCAAAAGAATAGGTAAATCCACTAAAAAAATTGTACTTGTTGCCACTACCGGAGTCTTTGAGTTTCCAGCCAGTGAATGTCGTTGTTTGATCGGCACCACCAAAGGCAACCAGTCCCTGGGCAGCTCCCTGGGCATACCAGTTGAATTTCCCACCGGAATAGGTCAATTTTGCTTTACCGCCCCATGTATCTTTAGTACTGATTTCATCCTGAAAAACAGTATAATTTCCAGGCTCACCTTCTATAAACTGATATTGCCGGCCTACCAGAGGTTCACCACCCCAGATACCACCAAACTCAACACCGAGTTTTCCAAGTTTTGTTTTGGCGTGTAGTGTTAATCTGCGTGTTTTAGGCTGTGGTATGGCGAACGAACTTACCGTAGGTCTTGCGTCGTCAATATCTTCATGGAAGACAGCCGTTAGATCGAAGTGGCCTATTTTCCCACCGTATTTTACCAGGAAAGCTGGGTTGGCTCCCCACCAAAGTTCAGGACCGTATGCGGCCTTGAATCCATTGAGTGCTCTTTTACCCGCGAACTCCATCCCGAACGGAGCTCTACCGTTATAGATGTCTATATTGGGACCGTAATTAGCTTCAGGATAAAGCCCGAAAAAATCACCTTCATAGCCCCAATGATAATGACCTGTCCGATAAAATCCTTTAAGGTCGAACCATTTGTGATTCCAATCGAATTCTGCCTGATAGATCGCTACTCGTTCCACGTCGGAGCGGGTTACTACACCATCCTCTGTCTGAACAGCAAGCGGACGGCCACGGTTTTCATAAAAGATCTGATCAATAGGGTTGGTCGCCACATTACCAAGGATGTTGGTAACTACGTTGGCACGCATACTCTCTGTGGGTTTGCCTTCCACTCCGATATAGTAGGATTCCAGGTGATCAAAACCCTGTCGGTCCGGGAAAACCGGATCAACATTAGGATCTACTTCATCAGGTGTTGAAATTAAACTACCGCCGGTATTAAACGTACTAAACTCCGCCCTAAGCTGGCTGATACGTACCTTACTGGTTATTTCACTTCCCAGGGCAGCCTTATCGCCTCTTGCTCTTAAAACAGCATCCATAGTTTCAATACTGCCAAAATGTTCCTGAATGGTTTGAATTGTCACCCCTTCTGCATAAGGATCGAGCTTATGCGCATCTTTTAAGGCATAATAGGCGGCACGGGGATAGAGCTCATAAAGGCCTCTGGCATTGGTAGGGCCTTTGGCGCAGATACCAAACCACTCCTCATTCATATTGTTTTCTCCCTTTTCGTGGTCGAAAAAGTAACCTCCGTTTTCCCAGGAAGCATTATTATCGTGAACCTCGGCATTTTTTCGGTCGTCAAAACCGAATTTCCACCAGCCATCACTGAACTGAAAGGTGAAACCACCTATAGAATTATCAGCTTTACCCAATCCGGCTGCATTTTCATAGATCTCTTTCCAGTTTCCGACCATGAAATAAGCCTGTGACTTCTGATCTTCCTTATTTTCGATAGCATTAAATGCATCGGCCCCGAATTCGGTAAACATTAAAGGTTTGTCGAGTTTTTCTTTTACTACCTGAAACATGTCACCGAATGAAACACCCCTATAGGTATTGGTTCCGTATATATCTACATCCGGACATTCTTCGGCAATAATATCGATAAATAACACATCTCCGTTACATATTGCGACAGGGTGAGATGCATCCATTGCCTTCATTTTTAGCGCAGCCTCGTTCATTAATTTGTACATCGGTCTGCCTCGTTTTTCTCCGATAAACTGCTTTTCCTGTTCATCATCAGGGAAATCCTCTGTCTCGGCTCCTTGCCAGAACAGTCCGTAATTATTCTCATTACCCAGCAAGTATAATAACAGCCCGGGCGTGTCTTTAAATTCTTTAACCATCTGATCTACTTCAGACATGAGAAGTTCCTGAGTGGCAGGATCCGAATAGTCTGTAATAGGGGTCCATACACCATCTATGGTAAGTCCGTAGCGGCCGAAGGAGTGGTTAAGCATGGTATAAATGCCATAGTTTTCATAGATATACTTAACCCATCGTGCCGGTACACCGGTATACTGGCGTATAACATTTACATTCATGTTTCTCAACAGCGACATTTCCGTGTCGAGTCCGGCCTTGATGATATCATCTGGCTTATTCCAAAAATCGGCATTAACGGTATTGGTTCCAATAGGGATATAATCCCAGTTCATACCGTTGATCATAAATTCCTGACCATTGACTATTAGCTTTTGTCCCGAAGCATCTTTGAGGACAGATACCTGATCTGCCTGAGCAAAGATTCCCGTGGTAATCAAAACAACAACTAGTCTTAGCAGCGTGTTCTTCATAGTATTTTTCATTTAGGTTGACGCATTATATGCTTGGTTTAGCGAAAGCATTTCTGAATTAACAAGGCTCGATCAACTCGATGACAAATAGTGCAGGTAGGATTGGGGGATCCGGTATAGCCGTAGCGGCAAAAAATATTGAGGTTAGTATGTCATTTGAGTTAGTTCAAGCATCACAATGTATCTTAATATATTATGAATACCATAAAAATCGCCTCTACAAATACCATACAGTCAGTATAAGGGCTACTAAATTATGAATATGATAAAGCGTTAAGACAATGTTAACGGGGAATAGCGGTTATTTTAGACCAATAGAATCGCTTTGTTGTCTTGTATAGGTAATGTTGAGGTACGGCAAAAGCCTTGTAGATGTATTTAAAGCTTTAAGATGTAATTCACCAGGTTTTCTTCGTGCTCGAGATTCAATTTTTTCCTAAGTCGATATCGTTTGATCTCAACACTTCGTGGTGAAATATTCAATAATTGGGCGATTTCCTTGGAGACCAAATTCAGGCGGAGATATGCGCATAATCTGATATCATTTGGCGATAAATTTGGATGCAGTTTTTCGAGCTTTTTCAAAAACTCCCTGTCCGTGTTATTAAAGGCTTCTTTAAACAGTTCCCAATCGTCATTTTGATCCAGATTTCTATCGATTATCCTTATTATTTCTTTGGTAGAATTGGTCTGTTCAGCCGATGTTAACTGCTGTTTTACCTTAGATAATAGCTCATTCTTTTTTATGATACTCATGGTGGAGGCAGCCAGTTCATTGCTTTTATTCCTAAAATCCTCCTTTAGCTGATCGTTCTTTAGTTTT
>JBDNAQ010000216.1:0-3800 GCA_039768345.1 Flavobacteriaceae bacterium | reverse complement strand
GCTTTTCGTACAGCCTTTATTTTCCCTAATTTTACGATTCAGCACGCACAACAATATCCCGATTTGAAAATTGTAGCTCAAATAACAGAACCCATCAGGGAAGAAATGGAACTTTTCGAGGCTAAGTTCTATGAATCCATGTCTACAAAAGTGCCGTTGCTAAACCGGATTACTTACTATATCGTGAATCGAAAAGGCAAGCAGATGCGTCCGATGTTCGTCTTTTTAACGGCGAAGATGGTAAACAATGGCCAGGTGAACGAACGTACTTTCAGAGGGGCATCGGTCATCGAACTCATTCATACCGCTTCTCTGGTACACGATGATGTGGTGGATGACAGTAATAAAAGGCGAGGATTTTTCTCTATAAATGCGCTGTGGAAAAATAAGATTGCCGTACTGGTGGGAGATTATTTACTCTCTAAGGGAATGCTGCTTTCGGTAGAACAGGGCGATTTTGACCTGCTGCGAATTATTTCGATTGCGATCAGGGAAATAAGCGAAGGAGAACTTTTACAGATTGAAAAAGCTCGCCGGCTCGATATAGACGAATCGGTATATTATGAGATTATACGGCAAAAGACCGCCACCCTGATTGCGGCTTGTTGTGGAATAGGGGTTTGTTCGGTTAAGCCGGAGAGTGAGGAAGTGGAGGTTTTTCGGAAATTCGGGGAACTCTGTGGTATGGCATTTCAAATTAAGGACGATTTGTTCGATTATGGAGATAAGAAGATCGGGAAGCCCACGGGGATTGATATAAAAGAACAAAAGATGACCCTACCGCTGATTTACACTTTAAACCACTCTTCCGCTTCTGAAAAAAAATGGTTGATCAATTCGGTGAAGAACCATAATAAAGACAAGAAAAGAGTAAAAGAGGTTATCGCCTTTGTAAAGGAAAAAGGGGGGTTGGAATATGCGCAGGCGAAAATGCATAAATTTAAGGAGTCGGCTCTGGAACTATTAAATACTTATCCTGATTCCCAATATAAGGATGCTTTAAAACTAATGGTAAATTACGTGGTTGATCGTAAAAAATAATCATCGGATTTAATCGATATCAGTCTGATGCAGACAGATTTTTATTTCCCAGGCAACTATCTTCAGACACTACACGTCTTTAACATGAGAGCATAAACATGAAGGCATTGAAGATTATTTCATTTTACAGGAATGAAAAAGCGCTTATCAAAAGAGCACTCGATGGTAATCAGGAGGCCCAGAGACTGATTTATGAGACCCATGCTCCCAAAATGCTCAGTATTTGCCGTCAATATATCAAAGATCTTCAGTTTGCAGAAGACACAATGATAGGTGGTTTTGTAAAAGTTTTTAAACACCTCAATACTTACCGGCATGAAGGAAGTTTCGAGGGATGGATCAGGCGAATCATGATCCGGGAATCCATAAGCTTTCTTAGAAAGAAGCAATTTGTAGTATTCGATGATGACGCCTATAATGAGTACGAGTTGGCTGAGGTCAATGTATCATACGATATCGATATCGACCAAATTCAGAAGCTTATCGATGCTTTGCCTGAAGGGTATAAAATGGTATTTGTCCTTCACGCAATTGAGGGTTACAAACATCTGGAAATTGCCGATATGCTGGGGATTAGCGAAAGCACTTCCAAATCGCAATTATATAAGGCCAGAAGGTGGCTGCAAAAGAGATTGAAAGAAAACACTTTAGGATATGGCACCCATTAAATTTGAAAAAAAGATAAAAGAACTTTTTGAGGCACGGGAGATTAGGCCTTCAGAAGATGCCTGGCAAAAAGTGGCTTCTCAGCTGGAGTCTTCACCGGCAAAAAGAAATTTGCGTCCATGGCACTATTGGGTTGCAGCCTCTATCGCATTTATAATTTTTGTAGTGGGATGGTCTGTTAAAAAGTCGGGCCAACCCGAAGTAGATAATACTCCCATGGTGGAGCAATCCAATAAGCCGAAACCGCTAAAGCCACAATCAGCGTTGCCTGTATTGAATAATCAGACAGAGGTTAGTTCTGTTACTGATGAGGCCGGGAAGACAGACTTTCAGATAAATGAAACAGTGGTCTCACCAAATCCGGAGTCCGGGCTTGCAGAAGTTCAGGAGAATAAACCCTCCTTCGAATCGCAGCCGGAAGATGTCGGTGAAGTCCTTCTTGACGAAAAGATTTCTGAGCTGCTTGTACAGATTGGTCAAATGGAAGCATCGGAAAATGAAGTCACAGAGGCTGAGGTGGATTCCCTCCTGAGGGCGGCCCAACGGGCTTTGCTGGCCGATCAGGAGTTTAAGGAAGAAGCTCGTTCGAAAGGGGCTTCCTTACTCGCCGAAGTAGAAGGAGAACTGGATGAATCGTTTCGCGATCAGGTTTTCGAGAAACTTAAGCAGGGCTTTATCAGGGTGAGAACGGCGGTGGCCGATCGCAATAAATAAGAAATCCATGTAGGTAATCTGCAGGGTATTACGGATATCATCAATCGTTAATTCATCAATCATCAAATCAATATCATTATGAGAACGAACAATCGTTTTATTTTTTTACTTCTGCTGCTTTTTACGGTTCAATTGGCTTTTCCACAGGAGGATTATCAGCAGGAGATCGAGCAATTAAAAGAACAAAGAGAGCAGATCGAAACACAGGAACGAAAGGCCTTGAAAGATGAAGTAGCCGCGATAAATAGGCGTCTTGAAGAGGGGGAAATTTCCGCCGATGAGGCCAAATCTCTTAAGGAAGTGGTTGCTGAAAAAAGGGCGATGAATATCGAGGATCGCAAATCGATCATCGATAATAAAATTGCCTTGTTGGAACGCAATAAAGGATCAGTAACATCAAAAGAAGTCGATACAGATAATGACGAAGACGAATTCGGGGTTACCGTTAATATAGGGGATGAAACATGGGAGCCCTTTGATTCGAAAAAGAAATATCCCAAATATGACCGTCGTACCCATTCGAATTTTATCATAGCTTTTGGCCTGAATAACGCGATACCTGAAGGAGGAAATCTCAATGACTCACCTTATAGCGCGTGGCGTAGCCGTTATTTTGAGATCGGCTGGGCCTGGAGAACAAGAGTTTTTAATCACAGTAATTTTTTACGCTTCCATTATGGCTTCTCCTTTACATTTAACGGTCTTAGGAATACCAAGAATCTATATTATACCGTAGATGAAAACAACCAGGTAGTAAGGGAAGTATTTCCGGTTGACCTGAATAAATCCAAATTGCGGACCGACAATTTTATTATCCCGCTTCATCTTGAATTCGGGCCATCAAAGAAAACAGTCTCTGAGACCCGGGTTCGTTATTCGATCAAAAGGCAACTGCGGTTGGGGCTCGGCGGTTATGGAGGGGTAAATATGGGTACAAGGCAGAAACTTAAATACCGCGTAGATGGAAACCGCATTAAGGAGAAATCAGCAAATATCTTCGATTCGAACCAGTTTGTCTATGGTTTGAGCGGTTGGATAGGTGTGGGATGTGTTCAATTCAACGTCCGGTATGATCTTCAGACTATCTTGAGAAACACAGATATTCAGGAAAAGAACATACTTTTTGGAATACGGTTCGAAATTTAGGACGTTTTAAATATAGCGTTACATAAAGCAAAGGCCCTACTGTGAGAGGGCCTTTTCCATTTCCGGTGTAAACTCTTCTTTAAGAAATCCTCGCTTACAATACGAGCATGAAACCTGTTTTGAAGTATATAGCGGTATGACCGGCAGCCAGAAAATGTGGAAGTAATGAGGGATTATATGCCCACTTAGCGTATCCTTTTGTTCGCAATTCGGACACCGAAGGCCGTGGAGAG
>JBDNAQ010000215.1:0-5464 GCA_039768345.1 Flavobacteriaceae bacterium | reverse complement strand
ATTTCGAGGTCACCGCTTCGTAATATATGTGGCATTTCAGTTTAAATTATTAACGATTGTTTTTTCACTGACTCAATAGCTCAAGTGTTCCAGGTAAAATGGCATCCACCCATTCGCTGTATTGTTCGCCACTGGGGTGTAAATTGTCTGATGCGAGTGCACCTGGTGCATCGCCCAGCTCACGGGAAATCTCCGTAACATTTATGAAGGTAATTCCCTGATTCCGACATCGTTCTGAAATATAGGCGTTATACTGATCCAAGGCTGTACCGATCTGCGCGGCATTGGTACTGCCAAAAGGTGTTACCCCATAATCGGGGATTGAAACCACAAATACCCGCTCTTTTCCATTGGCGATTTGTATAGCCGTATCCAGGAGTTGGTTGAACTCTTCCCTAAAGACTGAAAAAGCGAGATTTTGAAATTGGTTATTAACACCTATAAGCAGCGAAACCAGATTATAATCTCCAATTTCTTCATCATTTATTGCTGTAATCAGGTTTCCTGTCGTCCAACTGGTCTGCGCGATTATTTGAAAACGCTCCACTTTAAAATCGTTTTCCTCCAGGCGAACGATCAACTGGTTAGGCCACCGTTCCAAGATAGATACACCTTGTCCGATAGTATAGGAATCACCCAGGGCGAGATAATTGATTATAGGTGCGGTCTGCACTGGAAGCTCTTCTTGTCCTTTGGCCCGTTCAGAGCAGGCTGCCAGAAGGAAAATGAGAGATATCGATAATAGTCTTTTTACGGAATTGTACAAAAGCATATTTTTCTAACAGGAATTTAGTCACTCGGTCAGTTTTAATTCCATCAAGGACTACTGACCGGCATAATCTCAAAGATAATCAGTTTCTCTGTTGCTACATAAGGAGTTTTGGTGATAATGACCAGCATCCCTGCCTCTGCGATGCATAATGTTTGTGATCTAAAAAAGACACCTATCAGACCATTATTTTCTGATAGGTGTCTAATACTGTTAATACTTAATATCGCTATGAATCGGTCTCTGGTGACATATATTTATACACCAGGCCGGCGAGGATAGCCCCAACAATAGGCGCGACCCAAAACAGCCATAATTGATCGATTGCCCAGCCTCCTGCAAAGAGTGCCTGACTTGTACTACGGGCCGGGTTAACAGAGGTGTTGGTAACCGGAATACTGATCAAATGAATCAATGTTAACCCCAAACCAATGGCAAGTCCGGCTAAACCTTTCGGAGCCTTGGAATGAGTAGCCCCCAATATGATAATAAGGAACATGAAAGTCATGGTGACTTCGGTGATCAATGCAGCTTTCATACCATATCCGCCTGGAGAATGTTCCCCATAACCATTCGCCGCAAAGCCTCCGATTTCAAAACCGGGCTTTCCGCTGGCGATAAGGTAAAGAATGGCAGCTCCGGCCAATCCGCCCAGTACCTGTGCGATGATATAGGGGATAAGCTCTTTTTTGTCGAATCTGCCACCCATCCATAATCCGATAGATACAGCCGGGTTCAGGTGGCAACCCGAAATATGACCAATGGCATAGGCCATGGTCAGTACTGTGAGTCCGAAAGCGAGGGCTACACCGGCAAATCCAATACCTAATTCGGGATAGGCTGCTGCCAAAACGGCGCTGCCACATCCCCCCAGTACCAGCCAAAGGGTTCCGATAAATTCTGCGAGTAATTTTTTCATAATGTTAGTTGTTAATGGTTAATTATTTATTTCTTATTGGATTGGTGGTTAATCAATGCAAATCTTAGCGTTGGATCTGTTAAACACCCTAATATCAGGGTAAGTTCAAAAAAACCCTGCTTAAGATAGTAATTATATTCAGATTTCATTCGTAATATAATAGAGCATACTATCTGTTTAAGCGCCAGTGTCGCATTACTTCTAATTAGATAACTTGGTAATTCTACTTAATAATCAACCAACCATGACTTCCTGCCACAGCACCTGCAGTAGTTAGTAAACTCAGCAATAAGAGGATCCAGTGTGCCCGGTGCATAATGGAAAATGTTCTGGACGGATTCTTTGCGGCATGTTTGCGAAAAAGTTTATGCAAGACCAGCGGTTCCAAGACAAAGAGAACTAAAGTAAATAGAACCCAGATCAGTGTCATCGCATGGATCCACCAAAACCTGTAATCGAAATAACGGTCCCAGGCATCGAGTTCAAACATCATATAGAAGCCGGTAATTGCGGTAATCAGGGTGGTAACTTTTGCCTGGAGCGCAAATCTACCCTCGATCTGTTCGAATGTTTTTATCTGGTCTTCCTTGTTCTTTAGCTTTTTTATCGCCGGGATAAGCACTGTGGTTACCATAGCTACACCTCCGATCCATAGAATTACGGCGAGTACATGTAGTATTCTGGCAAGGGTGTATTTCTCCATTATTCCCGGAGGAGTATTAATTTACAAGACTCATCTCATTGATTTCAAACTCCGCAACGGCACCTTCTGTTGCTTTCATATACTCGGCCAAATGGGAATTACCCATGTGTTTTTGCCAAAGATCACGGCTGGTCCAGTTCTCATAAAACAAAAATAAGTTAGGGTCATCATTATCCTGATGCAGGTCGTAGTTGATACAGCCTTCTTCCGCCCTGGTGGTATCGATAAGTTTTATAAGTTCTGTTTTTACCAGGTCCCTTTTTCCTTCCTTTGCCAGAATTTTGGCGACAATGGTCAATTGTTGATTATTCATGTGTAATAGTTTTATGACGCGTTAATATTATAGATGAATCCTATAAAATGCCAGGTGAATTCTCCTCAGTTTTCCTCAACGATAAATATCTTGTTGGTGATTTTCCAGTCCATGTTTATTTTTTGCAGGGACAAGATATCGATATAGGTGGTTTCTCCTACTTTCATACTGATTTTGGCTGATGCAATTTTGCTGTTTACTACATCGACCCCGAGGATTGACAGCTTACTTTCTGAAAGTACGCTTTCGGGCAGTTTCTCCCTTGATGCCCATTTGGGTATCAGATCCTTGAAATAGCTGTTCTCAAAGGTTTCTATTCCCTGTTCATTCGTGGCCGGTACCTTCATAGCCCCATTTTCCATGTCAAAAGCTTTATTCAAAAGATCGCTATCCCGATGGATATACCCATCATAATAGTTTTCAAGCGTGGTAGTGATCAGGGCGATATCCTCACTTTTCTCTTGTGCGCTTATCGAAATCGAGAAAATGAAAATAGACAGCCAAACTATTTTTCTGAACATCTTATGCTTTATTCGAGGATACTACTTTCTGAAGTTTCGGATCGCGTAGCCAAAGGCTCAGCCAAACCAGGATCCCGAATACTACAGGGAATAGTGTGAGCGTCAGGGGATCGTTATGAATAACATGAGTCGCGACAGCACCGCCCAGCCAGGCGGTTAACAATACAGCACCGATAAAGTTGGTTTTAGGCAGAGCATATAATATGGTTGAAAGCAGTAGAACTATGCCCAGGTAAAGGACTGAAGCCTCCGGATAACCCATATCAACAGCGGCATTTACAGCCATTTCTGTCTGAAGGATATTATTTACAGACCCTAGCAAGAACATCAGGATAACCAGCCCTTGAAGGATAAACGAGGTCCATAAGCGACCTCTGGGTATTTGATTAGTTGATTCCATACGTTTAGATTATTTATAGATTGAAAATGACTTTTCTTTTTAAGATCCGGATGCAGGACCCAATCTGATTCAGCAGGCTCATGTTTTCGGTAGTTATGACTGTCTTGAAGATAATAATAATTGAGAAACTACACTTAGCCCGACAATTGTCGGCAGTTCTTCTATCTCGGGAAAATTAATTTGTTTCTGATTTTGAATATAAAGTAACCTTATGCGGGTTATGACAGAGAATTATTCGCTCCTTTTTTCTAACTCCTTGTCGATAAGCTTTATAACAGATTCTATTTCTTTTTTTGCAGGTAGGATTTTCTGTTCCAGATAAAAGCCATTGTAGTCTCTTATTGTTCTCAACAGATAGGCGTATTCATCATCGGCGCGTAGTTTCTCAACATTCCTGGGTTCCATAGACCCAAAGGTTTCACCGTAAAAATGACGTGGCCCGTAGTCGAAGATCAAGGTCGACTGAATATCGTAATAAATCCTGCCAGCGTCGATATAATCGTGCAGGATCATATCGTATAAGCGCTGTATTCGCAGGCGAAGTTCTTTGTTGGAGATGATGCGCATGCCCATTTGTTTGACGGTTTCATACGGGCCTTCATTAAAGAGGAAGGTAGTTCCTTTGGTTACATGGGAGAAATGCTTTTTAAGAGAATCCTGTAAAGGCGCATTACTGTTCAACCATTTGATCACAATTTCCTGACTCTTCAGATAGCGCTGGTGGGCTTTGAGATTATAACCGATATCGGAGAGGTCTCCTTCTAATCCGGATTTCAATTCCCGGAGCATTTCCATTTCTACCTGCCGCTCTTGCTTTCGCTCGTTCCAGTTATTGATCTGAAGGGCGATCAATATCCCGATCACCACAAGAACAATTTCACCTATGGCATAAACCAGGTAGGTGCTCATTTTGTTTTCGGCAAGCAACTGCTTCCGGATTTTTCTAAAAAACTTTATCATTTTCCAATTGAGGTCGTATGCTCCACTGATGTTTAGAAAATACTAAAAAATTCCCATAGAGCCTATTTTTCCATATAATAGAGATCGAGCCCGGGCCCCCAGTAATTTTTTTCTGTGTACTGGAGTTTGAAACCGAATTTTTCAAAAAATCCGTACACCAATTGTGAAGTCCTTACGACCAGTTTTTCGAGTTTTGGATTGGCTTCTAAAATTGCTAAACAGTGCTCCATGGCTTGTTTACCCAATCCCTGGCCAGAGTAATCCGGATCGAAAAATATCCAGGTTATTTGCCCCGAATTGTCATTAGTGTCAAAATAATGCCCGATCCCACCCACGATCTTATTTTTATGCTCCATAGTCCAATAGGTATCACCTTGAGTATCTAAATAGCGGCTGAGGAGCATAGTTTCTTCAGGATCAAAATAAGCGGGAATATTCCGTTGGAAGATGTTTAATAACTCTTTTTTATCCGATGGCTTAAATTTTCGCAGCATACTTCAATTTAGTTGAACTATGAGATTTTCTTATCTAATTCAGCTGTAAGGGAGACCGGCAATATAGTTCTTTAAACTCTCCTTAAGAAAATGCTCCCAGGATTGGCAGCAAAAATTAAAACATATGAATTCGGGCACCAGACCTTCATGTTCGAAGTTAAGTCGTGTAAGGCGGGGATTGATTTCGGTGAGTATCCAGTGTATTTTAGTCCCGACCCATTCCTTTTCCACCCCTGTAAGTCCCGGAATTTTCTGATTTGCATCGATACATTCCCATATCATGACCTCATTGGGTCGATATGAAATAACCTTAAAAAGATACCATGCTTCTCCCCATGATACCTTAAACTCAGTGCCCTCACAATTTGCCGCGATATCCTGTTTT
>JBDNAQ010000214.1:0-5522 GCA_039768345.1 Flavobacteriaceae bacterium | reverse complement strand
CTGCAGGCGGCAGCGAACATCCAACCGTGCAGAACCTGATTTCCAACATTTATCTTTAACGCTATACAGGCTTTCCGTAAAGATCATAATCTGTGGCCTCGGTGATTTCCACATTCACGAATTCACCAATTTTCACATAGAAGGCCGCGGCATCGATCAATACCTCGTTGTCAACATCGGGTGAATCGAATTGGGTCCGGCCTATAAAATAAGAACCTTCCTTGCGATCGATCAGACATTTTAAGATACTCCCTACCTTTTGCTGGTTGAGTTCCCAGGATGTCTGCGACTGGATCTCCATGATCTGATTGGCACGATCCTTTTTAATCTCTTCAGGCACATCGTCTTCAAGGCTGTAGGCATGTGTATTCTCTTCATGGCTATAGGTAAAACATCCCAGCCGATCGAACCTGGTTTCGCGCACCCATTCCTTAAGGATTTGGAAATCCTGCTCCGTTTCGCCGGGGTAGCCCACGATTAAGGTGGTACGAATCGCGATACCGGGTACCATCTCCCGAAACTTTTTCAACAGGTTGTCGGTTTTCTCCCTGGTAGTACCCCTGCGCATACTCTTTAAGATTGGATCGGAAATGTGCTGTAAGGGGATATCGATATAGTTACAGATTTTGGGTTCTTCCCGCATAACTTCCAGCACGTCGAGTGGAAAGCCGCTGGGAAAAGCATAATGCAGTCGTATCCATTCGATCCCATCTACCTCTACCAAGGCCCGTAACAGTTCGGCCAGGATTCTCTTTTTGTAAAGATCAAGACCGTAATAGGTTAGATCCTGGGCGATCAATATGAGCTCCTTCACCCCGTTACTGGCCAGTTGTCTGGCCTCGGATACCAAATCTTCGATTGGCTTACTCCGGTGCTTCCCTCTCATTAAGGGGATTGCACAAAACGAACACGGCCTGTCGCAGCCTTCTGCAATTTTCAGATATGCATAGTTCTTTGGTGTGGTCAGGAGCCTTTCGCCCAAAAGCTCATGTTTATAATCGGCTTTCAGGACTTTGAGCAAGGCAGGCAAATCGCTGGTGCCGAAATAGGCATCAACATTTGGTATCTCCTTTTCGAGGTCGGGCTTGTAGCGTTCGCTCAGGCAACCGGTAACAAAGACCTTGTCTACCGCACCTGCCTCCTTCTTTTTTACAAAATCTAATATGGTATTCACACTTTCTTCCTTGGCGTTATCGATAAACCCGCAGGTATTGATAACAACGATATTGCCCTCTTCCTCATGGGCAACATCCTTCCCATTAGCGCGCAACTGCCCCATCAGGACTTCGGAATCATAGACATTCTTGGAACACCCCAGCGTGACTACATTGATCTTATTTTTCTTAAGTGATTTTGTTCTCATAGATCGCATCGATCAAAAGTCGGTTTGTTTTAATCCCGACTCAGCTGTTTTTCCCAAATCTCGATATTCTTCCTATTCATCCTTACAAATTCGTCCTTACCCAGCGATTTGGCCAACTCCATGGATTGCCGGGCAGAACTTATCGCACCCTCATATTGGCCCAGCTCAGCTTCAACAAGCGATTTTACACGATGGAAATAGTAAGTGTCTCCCCCTATTTCTAAAGCTTTATTAAGATAAGCCAGAGCCTTTTGTGGTGTTTTTCCCTGTTCCTGCAGATATCGACCAGCTTCATAGTAGGTCTGGGCAGTAGGATTCATTTTGATCTGCTCCTCGATTTCCTCAAGCATAAGAGAATGGGTATCTATCTGAATGGGAATTGTTATCCTTGTATACTCCCATTCCCAAATCATATCCATACTATTATGGTCTATTCTATCGAAACGGATCTCGAAATTTTCTTTTAACTCCCTAAGAACTTCAGGCACAACTTTAATCCTGAAAACATCTTCTGCAGGATTGTAACTCTCCCGCCCATCGCCCCAGTGCTCGGTATTGGTATGAAATACCACTTCCCATTCCAGTTCTTCAGGAAAAGCATAAAGTGCGTAAGTTCCAGAAAGAAGTTCATGTCCGGCCACAGTCAGTGGAGCATTATTGATAAATTTGGTAGACTCATTGGCTCCTACCCGCCAGATCCGTCCATAAGGAACAAGATCGCCTATAACTGTGCGTCCGCGGACAGCTGGCCTGGAGTAGATGACTTTAATGGTCGCAAGGCCCAGTTCCTGTTCTGTTGTTGTCTTTGGGCTAACCCGGGGGTGAGTTATTTGCGCCTCAAGACCGGTGAGCAGTAAAAAGAGAGAAAGGAATAAGCAATGCCTCACTATTCTGTTTTGAAAAAGGAGTCCACGAACTCGTATTTGTTAAAAACCTGGAGATCTTCCAACCCCTCGCCTACCCCTATATACTTAACCGGGATCTGGAACTGATCAGATATTCCGATGACCACACCTCCTTTTGCCGTTCCATCGAGTTTGGTAATACCTAACGAAGTGACGTCGGTGGCCTTTGTAAACTGTTTAGCCTGTTCAAATGCATTCTGTCCTGTAGAGCCGTCGAGGACGAGCAATACTTCATGCGGTGCTTCGGGAATGATCTTTTGCATAACCCGTTTTACTTTGCCCAATTCGTTCATCAGGTTGACCTTATTATGGAGCCGGCCTGCTGTATCGATGAGTACTACATCGGCTTCCTGACTTATGGCTGAACTCAATGTATCATAGGCTACGGAAGCCGGATCGCTTCCCATTTTCTGTTTAACGAGGGGAACATCGACCCTATTTGCCCATACTTCTAATTGGTCTATTGCCGCCGCCCGGAAGGTATCTGCTGCGCCCAGGATCACATTCAGGCCTTGTTTTTTGAATTGATAGGCCAGTTTACCTATCGATGTGGTTTTACCGACTCCGTTAACGCCCACCACCATGATTACATAAGGTCGTTGTTCCTTCGGGATATTAAATTCGGTTTCTTCGCCTGTATGGGTCTCAGAAAGCAATGATGCGATTTCCTCCCGCAGTATCACATTCAGCTCCTCTGTTCCCATATATTTATCCCGGGAAACACGTTCTTCGATCCGTTCGATAATCTTTAAAGTAGTGTCTACCCCAACATCTGAAGTAACCAGTACTTCCTCAAGATTATCCAGAACATCGTCATCTACTTTTGATTTTCCTGCTACAGCCTTGCTTAGTTTGGTAAAAAAGCTGGTCTTGGTTTTCTCAAGACCTTTATCCAAACTTTCCTTTTTACTGTCGGAAAATATTTTTTTAAAAAAGCCCATATCCTAAAAATCGTCCTGCAAAGGTAAGGAATAAAAAAGCCGCTCTCGATAAACAATAGCGGCTAAAAATCTTTGGAGGGATAGGTTATTTCTTAGATAACCAGTCGTTAACCATTTCCGGAGGCATAATGGATTCTACAAAAGTATAAGCCCCTGTTTTAGGAGATTTTACCATCTTGATCGCCTTTGTCAGTCTCTTTGAAGATGTCTGTAATGATGCTACCGTTTTCTTTGCCATGACGCCTTATTTAATTTCTTTGTGAACGGTCATTTTGTTCAGGATAGGATTGAATTTTTTCATCGAGATCCTGTCTGGTGTGTTCTTTTTATTCTTGGTGGTGATGTACCTTGAAGTACCCGGTTTACCCGAAGCTTTATGCTCCGTGCATTCCAATATTACCTGTACCCTGTTGCCTTTCTTTGCCATCGCAACAAATTTACTTGATTATACCTTTTTCCCTGGCTTCTTTCAAAACCGCGGAAATTCCTTTCTTATTAATCGTTTTCAGCGCCCTGGCTGAAACCTTTAAGGTTATCCAACGATCCTCTTCAGGAATGTAAAAACGCTTTTTGGAGAGATTAACATTGAACCTTCTCCTGGTTTTATTGATAGCGAAAGACACGTTATTTCCGAACATTGCCCTCTTACCTGTGATTTCGCATACTTTAGACATCGTGATACCTTTTACTTGGTTTTTAACAGGCTGCAAATTTAGACCATTTTTATGGGAACACAAAAATCTTTTCTAGAATTTTAGGATTTCTTTTTGCAACATCTGCATTGCCATATGCACGGATTTCTGTACAATTCTGGTTCGATGGTTCCCCATGGAATATCGTTCTGCATAGACATTATTTGGTGTAGCTATAGCTATAAATACATTTCCTATATCGGCATCGGAGTCCCCTTTGGAAGGACCTGCATTACCTGTAGTGGCCACGGCAAAATCTGAGCCGGTGAGTTTTTTTACATTTTTGGCCATGGCCTTTGCCACTTCGGCGCTTACTACCGAGTGTTCTTTTACCATTTCCGCCGGGACCTTAAGCACATCGATCTTTACCGAGGTAGCATAACTCACAACACTGCCCTTAAAATAGGCCGAGGCGCCTGGTACAGAGGTCAATTGTTCCGCGATCTTACCTCCCGTAAAACTCTCGGCCGTAGCCAGCGATTTCTTTTTTTCTGTAAAAAGCTTTCCAAGAGTAACTTCAATAGCCCCCTGCTCTTCCTCTCCATAAATGAGATCACCGATTGTTTCATATAATTGCCGGGCTACCTGGTCCACATCCTCAGTAATCTGTTTATTATTCGACCCTTTTGCTGTTATCCTTAGCCTTACTTTTCCCAGATTAGGAAGGTAGGCCAGTTTAACTGAGTCTGGAAGGTTCTGTTCGATAGCTGAGATACGCTCTGCAATAGCGCTCTCTCCCAGACCATATGTGACAAGTGTTTTATGGCAGATAAATGGGCGGTCGAAGGAATCAGCAAGCTTGGGGATCACCTCCCTGTGCATTAACTGTTTCATCTCGAATGGTACCCCGGGCAGGGAGACGAAGATGGCTTTATTCCCCTGTATCCACATTCCTGGTGCGGTTCCGTATTTATTATGCAATACCCTGGCCCTTGAAGGCACCAGGGCCTGCCGTCTGTTGATCTCGGAAATCGGGGTATTTATGTATTTATCGAAGAGTTCTTCCACATGGGCGAGTACCTCAGGATCTGAGACCAGTGTATCGTTAAGGTATTCACATAAGGTCTTTTTGGTAATATCATCCTTTGTAGGGCCCAATCCACCTGTAAGGATGATCACCTCGGCTCTCTCTTCGGCCTCTTCAAATGCTTTCAGGATATGTTCCCTGTCGTCCTGAACCGTAGTGATCTGAAAGACGGAGATACCAATCTTATTGAGCTCCGAAGCTATATGCGCTGAGTTGGTGTCGACGATCTGCCCGATAAGAATCTCATCGCCAATGGTGATGATCTCCGCTAACATCAGATATTAAAGTCTTTTCTAAGCTCCGATATTACCTGTAAGACATCTTGCTTGAGCAGAGGAAATTTATGCTCTATTTCCTGGCTATTCTCCGAACTCTTTCCCAAAGTCTCAATTTCAAGTGCCGTAGCCCGGGTCTGTTCCATCCCAAGAAGATCCACATTGGGTTTTATCTTATGGGCCAGCTTATAGACATTCTCATAGTCCTTTTCCCTGATCGCAATCTCCAGGGCTTCCAGATCTATCGGAACTTCTTCCAGAAAGACTGTAATCACCGAATGGACGAAATCCTCATCGCCAGCCGCCATTTCCTGTAATT